>NZ_JASDCY010000004.1:0-79159 GCF_030407675.1 Kocuria sp. APC 4018
CCCCGTGGGCGCTGGCCCCCGCGGACGGCCCGGGCGGCGTCGCCCACTCCGGTGCGGGGACGCAGGGGGCGGCCGTACGACGCCGCACCGGCATGGACCTGCGCATGGCCGAGAAGTACGGCCTGCTGAACCAGCAGGACGAGCTGCGGCGCGTGTTCATCGTGCCCACGGGGCGCGTGCTGCTCGGGCTGGTCTGCTCGCCGCCCGCCGTGGCGCTGGTGCTGATCGCGCTCATCACCGCGGGTCTGGCGCTGTGGTTCCCGGAGGCCCTGATCATCGTGCTGCCCTCGGCGATCGCGCCGCTGCTGGGTGTGCTGTCCGGGCTGTACACGCGGCTGGAGCGCAGCTGGGGATTCACGCTGAGCGAGGTCCCCTCCGGGGTGCGCACGCGCGCGGGGCTGTTCAACGAGCGCTCCTCCACGATCCCCACCGGCCGGGTGCAGGCCCTGCAGGTCACCCGGCCCCTGCTGTGGCGCTTCTTCGGCGGTCACAGGGTGGTGGTCACCACCGCGGGCAAGGGCGGCGCAGGGGAGACGGAGGACCTCGGCTCCGTGGTGCTGCCCGTGGGCACGTGGGACAACGTCCAGGAGATCCTGCGTCTGGTGCTGCCTCTGGAGCACGCCCCGCGTGACCTCGTGCGGGAGGGACTCTCGGGGGTCGGGGGCTCGTCACGGTTCACGGCGAACCCCCGCCGCAGCCGGTGGCTGGACCCGGTCACGTGGCGGCGCAACGGCTTCGCCCTGGACGACTCCTCCCTGGTGCTGCGCTGGGGCCGGATCACTCGCCACGCCTGCGTGGTGCCGCACCACAAGACACAGTCCGTGGCCGTTCGCCAGGGCCCGGTGGAGCGACGGATGGGTCTGAGCGGTGTGGCGGTGCACGTGACCCCGGGCGCCGTGACCACCGCGCTCGACCACCTGGACGTCCGCACGGCCCGGGAGCTGCAGTGGCGTCACGCGCAGCTGACCCGCGCCGCCAGGGAGCGGGACGCCGCCGGCGGGTCCTGGGCCGCGCTCCCGCCCGAGGGATCCGCGTCCGAGGTGTGAGCGCCGTGCGCTACCCTGTGCGTGCCGTCGTCCCCCTGTGAGGAGTTCCCGCGTGTCCCAACCCAGTCACCGTCCCGGCCGTCTCGGCGTGGGCGTCATCAGCGCGGGCAGGGTCGGTGCCGTGCTCGGTGCGGCGTTGCGGGGCGCGGGCCACGCCGTGGTGGGTGTGCACGCGTCGTCGGAGGCCAGCCGCGAACGCGCCGCGACCCTGCTCCCGGACGTTCCCGTGCTGGACGTGCAGAGCATCGTGGAGCGCAGCGAGCTGGTCCTGCTCGCCGTGCCGGACGACCAGCTTCCCGGTCTGGTGAGCGGGCTCGCGGCCACCGGTGCGTGGCAGCCGGGCCAGCTCGTGGTCCACACGGCGGGCCGCCACGGCACGGGCGTCCTGGAACCCGTCCGGGCGGCCGGTGGCATCGGGCTCGCCGTGCATCCCGCCATGACCTTCACGGGGCTCAGCCTCGACCTGCAGCGCCTCGCGGACTGCAGCTTCGGGGTCACCGCCGCGGCACCCGTGCTGCCCATCGCCCAGGCCCTCGTGGTGGAGATGGGAGCCGAGCCGGTGGTGGTCGCGGAGGCGGACCGCCCGCTCTACCACGCGGCGCTCGCCCACGGCTCGAACCACGTGATGACGGTTCTGGGAGAGTCCATGCAGCTGCTCGGGGAGATCGGGGTGGAGCACCCGGACCGCGTGCTGGGCCCGCTCGTGCGCGCCACGGTGGACAACGCCCTGGCCTCCGGGGAGAACGCCCTCACGGGTCCCGTGGCCCGCGGTGACGTCACCACGGTGGCCGCGCACGTGGCCGCGCTGCGGGAACTGGCGGGCGGCGGTGCCAGGGCCGGGCACGACGCCGCGGGCCCCGTTGGCAGCGCCGACCACGACGCCGCGGGCCCCACCGGGAACGCCGACCACGACGCCGCCCGGCAGCTGCTGGCCGGCTACCGCGCCCTGGCGAGGCAGACGGCCCGGCGGGCGGCGGCGTCGGGCAGACTGGACGAGACGAGCTACCGAGCCGTCATGGCGGCGATCGAGGAGGAGCAGTGAGCAGCACCGGACCCCTGGTGTGCACGTCCATTGCGCAGGTGCGCGAACAGATCGAGTCCCGCGTGGCGCGGGGCGCCCGCAGCGTGGGGCTGCTGCCCACCATGGGGGCGCTGCACCACGGGCACGTGCAGCTGGCGCGGCGGGCGCGGGACGAGAACGACCTCGCGGTCGTGTCCGTGTTCGTCAACCCGTTGCAGTTCGGACCGGGGGAGGACTTCGAGAGCTACCCCCGGCAGCTGGAACAGGACCTCGCCCTGCTCGCGGAGGTGGGCGTGGACCTCGTGTTCGCCCCGGACGTGCAGGAGATGTACCCGGACGGTGTCCCCGTGGTCTCGGTGACGTCCGGCGCCGCGGGAGGAGTCCTCGAGGGGGCCACTCGCCCCGGACACTTCGACGGCGCCCTGACCGTGGTGAACAAGCTGTTCACCATCATGGCGCCCGGGCCCGGAACCCCTTTCCGGGCGTACTTCGGTGAGAAGGACGCCCAGCAGCTGCTGCTCATGCAGCGCATGGCCCGTGATTTCGATCACCGCGTGGAGATCCGCCCGGTGCCCATCGTCCGCTCGGAACGGGGCCTCGCCCTGTCCTCGCGCAACCAGTACCTCTCCGAGGAGCAGGCGGAGCACGCTCTCGTGCTGCACAGCACCCTGCGCGCCCTCGCGGCCGGGGAACTCACCCTGGAGCAGGCCCGTCAGCGTGTGGACGCGGAACCGGAGGTCTCCCTGGACTACCTCGAGACCGTGGACCCGCGCACTCTCGAGTTCGTCGCGCCGGAGCCCGGGGTGCTGGCCCTCGTGGCCGCGTGGGTCGGTCCCACCCGGCTCATCGACAACATGCGGATCTGAGCGCTACCGGTATCCTGGTCCACTGTGACCGAGCAGCCTGAAACCACCGTTCCCGCCCAGCCCGCCAGCACCGATCCGGAGCTGAGCGCGCACGAGCTCAACGACCAGATGGCCGTGCGCGCCGCCAAGCGGCAGGCGGCCGCGGACGCCGGAATGGCGCCGTACCCGGTGGGCGTGGGGCGCACGGACACCCTCGCGCACGTGCGCGAGCAGTTCGCCCACCTCGAGGCGGGGGAGGAGACCGAGCACCGCGTGACCGTGGCCGGGCGTGTGGTGCACGTGCGCAACACCGGCAAGCTGTGCTTCGGGACCCTGCAGGAGGGGGACGGCACCCGGCTGCAGGTCATGCTGTCCAAGGCGAACGTGGGGGAGGACTCCCTCGCGCAGTGGAAGGCCCTCGTGGACCTCGGGGACTTCGTGGCGGTCACCGGCAACGTCATCAGCTCCCGGCGCGGTGAGCTGTCCGTGATGGCGGGCTCCTGGACCATGGCGTCCAAGGCGCTGCGCCCCCTGCCCACCATGCACAAGGAGCTCAACGAGGAGACCCGGGTGCGCCAGCGCTACCTGGACCTCATCGTGCGCCAGGAGGCCCGCGACGTCGTCCTGACCCGCTCCCTGATCACCCGCACCGTGCGCCGCGTGATGGAGGAGCAGGGATACGTGGAGATCGAGACGCCCATGCTGCAGCTCGTCCACGGCGGAGCGGCCGCGCGTCCCTTCGAGACCCACCTCAACGCCTTCGACCAGGACATGACCCTGCGCATCGCCACCGAGCTCTTCCTCAAGCGCGCGGTCGTGGGCGGCATCGACCGGGTGTTCGAGATCGGCCGCGTGTTCCGCAACGAGGGTGTGGACTCCTCCCACAGCCCGGAGTTCACCACCCTGGAGGCGTACGAGGCCTACGCGGACCAGTTCGTCATGGCGGACCGGATCCGCGAGATCATCCAGGAGTGCGCCCGGCAGCTGGGCGTCGAGGGCATCGACACACCGCAGGGGCGCATCGAACTGTTCGGTGAATGGCAGTGGGTCTCCGTGTACCCGGGCCTGTCCGAGGCCGTGGGGCAGGAGATCACCCCGGAGACTCCCGCGGAGCAGCTGCGGGCCCTGGCCGCGGAGCGGGAGATCCCGGTCAACCCCGCGTGGGACGAGCAGAAGCTCGTGATGGAGCTCTTCGAGGAGATCGTGGAGCCCACCCTCATCCAGCCCACGTTCGTCTACGACTACCCGCCGGCGGCCCAGCCGCTGGCCCGCCCGCACCGCGAGAAGCCCGGGCTGATCGAGGCCTGGGACCTCATCATCGGCGGCATGGAGCGCGGAACGGCGTTCTCCGAGCTCATCGACCCCGTGGTGCAGCGGGAGCGGCTCACGGAGCAGTCGCTGCTCTCCGCGGCCGGGGACGACGAGGCCATGCAGCTGGACGAGGACTTCCTGCGGGCCCTGGAGCACGGTGCGCCCCCCATGGGTGGTCTGGGCCTCGGTCTCGACCGCCTGATCATGCTCTTCACGAACCTCGGAATCCGGGAGACCATTCTGTTCCCGTTGATGAAGCCGGAGTGAGCCGGACCCGCGGAATCCTCCGCACAGCATTCGCACAGTCCCGGAGAGGATGATCTGCATCATGGAATACGTGGCGGTCTTTTTGCCCTCGCTGGGCGTGGGTCTGGTGTTCTACCTGATCATGAGGTGGTTGCTTCGGGGGGACCGCGCCGAGCGGTCTGCGCAGGGCGAGGCGCAGGCGGATGCCGAGCGCTGGTACCAGGCCGTCCGGGAGCGCGAGGGTGACAGGACGCCCTTCGGCCACCAGGAGGAGAATCCCCGTCAGCAGAGGGGTCTGGGGCTGCGGCACAGCATTCCCATTCGTGATTCGGCGGAAGACCGGAATCCTGCGGAATAGCCCGTGATGACAATTCAGGAATTGCGTGCCATGATGGGCCACGTGATTCGGAGATGAATTCTGTTCCAGGATCCGCGATAACCGTCTGATCCAGGGTGTCGCGCTGGGGCATTGATCGGGCACATCGCGCGAATGCCCGGGGAATCTCCGCATGGACCACATATCTTTGCACACGAACAAAAGACCTATGCAGCCCGCGGGGCGTTTGGAGGAGCTGACCATGGCTCAGACCGTGAAAATCATCCTGGAAGACGACATCGACGGCGGAGAGGCCCACGAGACCGTGCGTTTCGGCCTCGACGGCGGCCAGTACGAGATCGACCTGAGCTCGGAGAACGCCACCAAGCTGCGCGACGCACTGCGTCCCTTCATCTCCGCGGGTCGCCGCGCCACCGCCAAGACCGGCCGCAGTGCGACCACCACCACGCGGCCCAGCCGCTCGGGCAACCCCGAGACCCCGAAGATCCGGGCGTGGGCCAAGGAGCAGGGCCTGCAGGTCTCGGACCGCGGGCGCATCCACCAGGACATCCAGGACAAGTACTACGCGGCCCACAGCAGCTGAGCCGCACGCCGGGCGCACCGGCGGGAAGAGCTCTCCCACCGGGCCCCGCGCCCGGGTCCCCGGCGAACGACTCGGGGCCCTTTCCACGACGGCCGGGGCACACCAGATCTGGTGTGCCCCGGCCGTCGACGTTCGTGCCGGGATCGGGCTGCGGAACCCCCGGGGCCGGGGGTGGAAGGGCGATTTCGCCCCCGGCCGAGCACCGTGCGCCAGTGGCGAACAGTGCCCATGGCGGCCATTGCGGTGCCTAGCATCGTGGGCAGAGATCAATGAAGGAGTATCCATGTTCGAACGCTTCACCGACCGTGCCCGCCGGGTGGTCGTGCTGGCCCAGGAAGAGGCCAGGATGCTCAACCACAACTACATCGGCACCGAGCACCTGCTGCTCGGTCTGATCCACGAGGGGGAGGGCGTCGCCGCCAAGGCCCTCGAGTCCATGGGCATCACCCTGAGCGCCGCGCGCGAGCAGGTCCAGGACATCATCGGCCCGGGCCAGCAGGCGCCCTCGGGCCACATCCCGTTCACGCCGCGCGCCAAGAAGGTGCTGGAGCACTCGCTGCGCGAGGCCCTGCAGCTGGGCCACAACTACATCGGCACCGAGCACATCCTGCTGGGCATCATTCGCGCGGGTGAGGGTGTGGCCTCCCAGGTGCTCGTGAAGCTCGGCGCGGACCCGGCCAAGGTGAGGGCCACGGTGCTCGAGCTGATCTCGGGCTACCAGTCCGGGAACTCCGGCGGCGAGAAGGAAGCGGCCGGCGTCGGCGGCGGTGGACGTGCCGAGGGAACCCCGGCCGGTTCCGCCGTGCTGGACCAGTTCGGGCGCAACCTCACGGCGGCGGCTCGCGAGTCCAAGCTGGACCCGGTGATCGGGCGCTACCGCGAGATGGAGCGCGTGATGCAGGTGCTCTCGCGACGCACCAAGAACAACCCCGTGCTGATCGGCGAGCCCGGCGTGGGCAAGACCGCCGTGGTGGAGGGCCTCGCGCAGGCCATCGTCCGCGGAGACGTCCCGGAGACCCTGAAGGACAAGCAGCTCTACACGCTGGACCTCGGCTCCCTGGTGGCGGGTTCTCGCTACCGCGGTGACTTCGAGGAGCGCCTGAAGAAGGTGCTCAAGGAGATCCGCACCCGCGGGGACATCATCCTGTTCATCGACGAGATCCACACCCTCGTGGGTGCCGGTGCCGCCGAGGGCGCGATCGACGCCGCCTCGATCCTCAAGCCCATGCTGGCCCGCGGTGAGCTGCAGACCATCGGCGCCACCACCCTGGACGAGTACCGCAAGCACATCGAGAAGGACGCCGCCCTGGAGCGTCGCTTCCAGCCCATCCAGGTGGACGAGCCCTCCGAGGCCCACGCCGTGGAGATCCTCAAGGGGCTGCGCGACAAGTACGAGGCGCACCACCGCGTGTCCATCTCGGACGACGCCCTGGAGGCCGCGGTGCACATGTCCGCGCGCTACGTCTCCGACCGGTTCCTGCCGGACAAGGCCATCGACCTGATCGACGAGGCCGGTGCCCGCCTGCGCATCAAGCGCATGACCGCCCCGCCGGAGATCAAGGCGCTGGACGAGAAGATCGCGGAGACCAAGACCGCCAAGGAAGCCGCGATCGAGGGCCAGGACTACGAGAAGGCCGCGTCCCTGCGTGACACCGAGCAGAAGCTCATTGCCGAGCGGGACGAGAAGGACAAGGCCTGGCGCGAGGGCGACGACCAGATCTCCGAGGTCACCCCCGAGGTCATCTCGGACGTGCTCTCGGCGTCCACGGGTGTGCCGGTCTACAAGCTCTCCGAGGAGGAGTCCGGGCGTCTGCTGCACATGGAGGACGAGCTGCACAAGCGCGTCATCGGGCAGAACGAGGCCATCAAGGCCCTTTCCCGCTCCATCCGCCGCACGCGCGCCGGTCTGAAGGATCCCCGCCGTCCCGGTGGCTCGTTCATCTTCGCCGGGCCCACCGGCGTGGGCAAGACCGAGCTGGCCAAGGCGCTCGCGGAGTTCCTCTTCGGTGACGAGGACGCCCTGATCACCCTGGACATGTCCGAGTACCAGGAGAAGCACACGGTCTCCCGGCTCTTCGGTGCCCCTCCCGGCTACGTGGGTTACGAGGAGGGCGGCCAGCTGACGGAGAAGGTCCGTCGCAAGCCGTTCTCCGTGGTGCTCTTCGACGAGGTGGAGAAGGCCCACCAGGACCTGTTCAACTCCCTGCTGCAGATCCTCGAGGACGGCCGCCTGACCGACTCGCAGGGCCGCGTGGTGGATTTCAAGAACACGGTGATCATCATGACCACCAACCTGGGCACCCGGGACATCTCCCGCACGGTTCCCGTGGGCTTCCAGGCCAGCGGGGACGCCGCCACCTCCTACGACCGCATGCAGGCCAAGGTGCAGGAGGAGCTCAAGGAGCACTTCCGTCCGGAGTTCCTCAACCGCGTGGACGAGATCATCGTGTTCCCGCAGCTGAGCGAGTCCGAGATCGTGCAGATCGTGGACCTGTTCGTGGCGCGGCTGCAGCAGCGGCTGCGCGAGCAGGACATGTCCATCACGCTCACGGACGAGGCCAAGAAACTGGTGGCCAAGAAGGGGTACGACCCCGCCATGGGCGCCCGCCCGCTGCGCCGCACCATGCAGCGCGAGATCGAGGACCAGCTCTCGGAGCGGATCCTGTTCGGTGAGATCGCCTCCGGCGAGAAGATCACCGTGGGCGTCGAGGGCGAGGGTGACGACGCCTCGTTCACCTTCTCCTCCACTCCCATGTCGGAGCTCTCCGACGAGGAGATCGCGGAGATCGAGAACACCCCCACCCTGACGGACAACGACGACAGCACGTCCGGCAAGGACGTCCCGCGCTCGCCGCACACCGGCGGGGACACGGGCGGGGGAGCGGCCCAGGCGCAGGCCTGACCCACCCCGGCCCGGGCGGGCCCCGGATGCTGCCGGCGGGCGGCGTCGTGAACCACAGCGGTTCGCGACGCCGCCCGCTCGCGTCCCGGGGGGCGCGGTCGGCCCGCGTACAGTCGTGGCCATGACCGAGATCCGCATCCGCCCAGCCCGCACGTCGGACGTCCACGGGATCAAGGAGCTCGTGGCCCCCATGGCCACGGAGCGCATCCTCATCACCAAGGACACCGTGACCTACTACGAGAGCATCCAGGAGTTCGTGGTCGCGGAGGACGAGTCCGGGGCGCTGGTGGGCTGCGGCGCGCTGCACGTGATGTGGGAGGACCTCGCGGAGGTGCGCACGCTCGCCACGTCACCGGCCGCGCGCGGCCACGGTGTGGGCGGGCGGATGCTGCGCGAACTGCTGTCCCGGGCGGAACGGCTGGGGGTGAGCCGGGTCTTCTGCCTCACGTTCGAGGTGGGGTTCTTCGCCGCCCACGGTTTCGAGGTCATGGCCAACCAGGAGACCATTCCCGCGGAGGTGTTCGCGGAGCTGCTGCGCTCGCACGACGAGGGCGTCGCGGAGTTCCTGGACCTCGCGCGGGTGAAGCCCAACACGCTGGGCAACACCCGGATGATCCGGCAGCTCACACCGGAAGGCTGACCCCGGCGTCGTCCGCGGCGGCGAGACCGTCGGTCAGCAGGCCGGCCAGGGCACGACGGCGCTGCTCCGGCGGGGCCGGCAGCCGCCACAGGGCCTTCAGCTCGTCCACCACCACGGCGGGTGGCGCCTGGTGCTCGGACGCCAGCTGCTCCGAGCCCGCGAGGTCCGTGAGCAGGAGGGCCTCCGGCACCGGAGCGGTGGCGGCCCTCAGCACGGCCATGACGGCGCCCCGGACCTGCCGGTCCGTCCCGTGCCACGACTGCCCGCGGGGCGTCTCCTCAGCCGGAGGACTGCCTGCGGCCACCCACGCGCACGCGTCCCGCACGGGGCACTGCCCGCAGCGCGGGGCGCGGGCGGTGCACACCAGTGCGCCCAGCTCCATCACGGCCTGGTTCCACGCCACGGACTCGGCCACGTCCTCGGGGAGCAGCCAGTCCGCGAGCCTCGTCTCCGCGGCGGTCAGGGAGCGTGAGGGAAGCGCGCGGCCCGAGAACAGCCGGGCCTCCACACGGCGGATGTTGGTGTCCACCACTGTGTGGCGCTGCCCGAAGGCGAACACGGCCACGGCCGCGGCGGTGTAGGTCCCGATGCCGGGCAGGGCGAGCAGCTCGGCGTGGTCGCCGGGCACCCGCCCGCCGTGTTCGTCCCGGATCTTCTGGGCGGCCGCGTGCAGACGCAGTGCTCGCCGCGGGTAGCCCAGCCTGTCCCACTCGCGCACCACGTCCGCCGGCGCGGCCCCCGCGAGGTCACCCGGGATGGGCCAGCGCTCCAACCACCGCCGCCACACGGGCAGCACCCGCGCCACGGGGGTCTGCTGGAGCATGATCTCGCTGACCATCACGCCCCACGGGGTGCGCTCGGCCGCGCGCCACGGCAGCTCGCGCGCGTTCGCGCGGTACCACCGGAGCACCGCCTGGCGGACGTGGTGGGTGGCGGGCTGTCCATGGGTTTCGGCACTCGAGTTCATCACGGACCACGGTAGCCTGGAGCGCATGGCTTCCCACGGTTCCGATCGGCACGATCCTCCTGCTTCCCCCGCCGACCACGAGGACACCGAGGCCAGGCTCCCGCAGCACGTCTACCGGCGACGCCGCCTGGTGGCGCTGGGCGTCGTCGTCCTGCTCCTGCTTCTGCTGGTCTGGGGCGTCACCAAGGGGGTGCGTGCGGTCACCGGCGCGGGAGACGCGCCCGACGACGCCCCGGCCACGGCACAGGAGCCGGCCACCTCCCCGCAGGTGAGCGCGGATCCGGCACAGAAGTTCGCGGACTTCACGCCGCGCCCGAGCCCCTCCGGCTCGGCATCGCCCGGTGGCTCGGCCGGCCCGAGTGCCTCGAGCACGGCGGCCGTTGAGTGCCAGGCGGACCTTTCCGTGAGGGCCTCCACGAGCAAGGAGAGCTACGCGGGGGAGGAGGAACCGGTCCTCACCATGACCCTGGAGAACACGGGCGAGCAGCCCTGCACGGTCAATGCCGGGACCAAGCAGATGGCGTTCGTGGTCACCTCCGGCGCGGACACCGTGTTCGACTCCCGGCACTGCGCCGCGGGCGGCGAGGACCGCAAGGTCACCCTGGCCCCCGGGCAGAAGGAGACCTCCAACCTCACCTGGAACCGCGTGCGCACCGCGGAGGGCTGCCCCGCGGGACAGCCGAAGGCACTCGCCGGGTACTACAACCTGGCGGTGTCCCTGGGAGAGACCACCAGCGAGCAGGCCGCCTTCGTGCTGCAGTAGCGCGGCACCCTCGGGGGCCGCGCCCGGTTCACATGAACCGGTCCAGCAGGCTGGTCTCCGCCATCCGGGACAGGGACTCCCGCACCGTGCGGGCGCGCTGCTCGCCGATGCCCTCCACGGACATCAGGTCCTCCAGGTTTGCCGCCATGAGCGACTGCAGCCCGTCGAACTGGGCGACCAGCCGTTTGGCCACCGCGCCGGGCATGGACTTGATGCCCTCCAGCAGGCGGTACCCGTGCGGGTGCAGGTCCGTCTCCAGGGTGCCCTGGGGACCCGTGAGTCCTGCGGCCACCGCGACCTTCTGCAGGTCGATGAGGTCCACGGAGGAGAGCTCGGCGAGCGCGGCCAGGGACTGTGCCAGGGCCTCCGCGTCTGTGCCCTCGGGGAGGTAGTCGCGCAGCACCACGTCCGGGCCCGGGCCGTTGCCGGCGGTGAGCTCCTCCAGCTGGAGGGAGATCAGCCGGCCGTCCGTGCCGAGCTCCAGCACGTACCAGCCGATCTCCTCCGAGATCCGGCGCACCATCTCCATGCGCTGCAGCGTCAGGGCCACGTCCCGGATGGTGACCGCGGCCTCGATCTCCAGCGCTGAGAGGCTGCCCAGCACCTGTTCGAGCCGGTTGCTGTAGTGCTCGAGGGTCTGCAGGGCCTGGCTGGCCCGGGCCATGATGGCCTGGGAGCCCTCGATGACGTAGCGCTCCTCGTTCTTGTAGATGGTGATCACGTTCATGGACTGGCTCACGGAGATGACCGGCACCCCGGTCTGCTTGGCGGTGCGCTCTGCGGAGCGGTGCCGGGTTCCGGACTCCAGCGTGGTGATGTCCGCGTCCGGCATGAGCTGCACGCCGGCCTTCAGGATGCGGGTGGCGTCCTTGTCGCACACGATCGCGCCGTCCATCTTGGCGAGCTCGCGCAGCTTGGTGGGGGTGAAGTCGGTGTCGATGTCGAAGCCCCCGGAGCACAGGGACTCCACCGAGCGGTCGAATCCGAGCACGATCAGGGCTCCGGTGCGTCCGCGCAGGATGCGTTCGAGGCCGGTGCGCAGCTCCGTGCCGGGGGCGACCCTGGCGAGGGTCCTGCGCAGGGAGGTTTCGCGAGTTTTGGCCACGGGCTCATTCTAGGGTCGGGGCGGGGACGCGCGGCGGCACCGCGCGCGGCACTGGCGCGCTGCACGGCGGCGTGCGGCACGGGGGACGCGCGGCACGGGGGGACGCCGGACAGCCGACCCCGGCGCCTCAGTCCGGGCGCGCCGGGAACAGCAGCTCCAGGGCCTGCCCCACGGTGGTCACTTCGCGCACCGAGAACCCCGCGGGGATCTTCCCCGGGCCGGTGGGGGAGGCCGGCACCACGGCGTGGGTGAACCCGAGGCGCGCGACCTCCTGGATGCGTCGGTTGATCTCGGGCACCGGCCGCACCTCCCCTGCCAGGCCGATCTCCCCGAAGCACACGAGGCGCTGGGGCAGCGGGCGGTCCTGGGCCGCGGAGGCCAGGGCCATGCACACCGCGAGATCGGTGGCGGGCTCCGTGAGGCGCACCCCGCCCACGGTGGAGACGTAGCAGTCCAGGGAGGCGAGGGCGAGGCCCGCCCGGCGCTGCAGCACGGCCAGCAGCATGGCCACGCGGGAGCCGTCCAGCCCGGACGTGGCGCGGCGTGGCTGAGCGGTGCTGGAGGTGTCCAGCAGCGCCTGGACCTCGGCCAGCAGCGGTCTGCGCCCCTCCACCGTGACGCTCAGACACGTGCCCGCCACGGGCACGGGGGTGCGCGAGACGAACAGTCCCGAGGGGTCGGAGACGGAGCGGATGCCGTTCTCCTCCAAGTCGAAGCACCCGACCTCGTCCGTGGGTCCGAACCTGTTCTTCACGGCGCGCAGCAGCCGGATGCGCGAGTGCTTCTCCCCCTCGAACTGGCACACCACGTCCACCAGGTGCTCCAGCAACCGGGGCCCCGCGATCGAACCCTCCTTGGTCACGTGGCCCACCAGCAGAGTGGTCATGTTCCTGGTCTTCGCGGCGTGGATCAGGCTCGCGGCGACCTCCCGCACCTGGCTCACGCCGCCGGCGGATCCCTCGATCTCCGGGCTCGCGAGCGTCTGGACGGAGTCCACGACCAGCAGGTCCGGCTCCAGCTGCGCCACGTGGGCGAGGGCCACGGAGAGGTCGGACTCCGCCGTGAGGTAGAGGGTCTCGGAGATGGCACCGATCCGTTCGGCGCGCAGCTTGACCTGCGCCGCCGACTCCTCGCCCGTGACGTACAGGACGGTGCGGGGCGTGTCCCCGCCGGCCACCTTGGCGGCCGCGTCCAGCAGCAGGGTGGACTTTCCCACACCCGGTTCTCCCGCGAGCAGGATGACCGCGCCGGGCACGAGACCCCCGCCCAGCACGCGGTCCAGCTCCTCCACACGGGTGGGGGTGAACTGCGCCAGCGAGGAGTCCACCCGGGCGATCGGCTGCGCCGGGGTGGTCACGGCCGCCGCGGCCCTGGTGCGGCCGTGCTCCTGCTCCGCGCCCATCTCCTGGACGGTGCCCCAGGCCTGGCACTCGCCGCACCGGCCCACCCACTTGGCCGTGGTCCAGCCGCACTCGGTGCAGCGGTAGACGGTGGACTGCTTGCGGGTCTTTGTGGCCATGCCCACACGGTAGGTCCCCGTTCCGACGCGCACAGCGTTCCGGCGCACGACGCCGCTCCGCGGGCCTGGTCGGCGGGAGGTGAGCGGGCGGCGTCGTGCGCCGAATCAGCAGCGCTCGAGGGGCGGCAGGTGCTTGGCCGCGGTCTCGTGGGAGACGCCCGCGGCCTCCAGCAGGTCCACGACCATGGGGCGCAGCAGCAGCACGAGAGCCTCGCCCTCCATGGTGCGGATGCCCATCTGCGCGGGGGACAGCCGCTCCGCCACGGAGAAGAGCTCGTTGCGGGTCTGGCGCAGGTAGCTCTCACGGCTCTGGGCGTGGCTCTCGCGCAGGGCATGGCCGTAGCTCAGCACGGCGTCGGAGAGGTCTGCGAGGGCCTCGGAGAGGGACTCGACGGCGGCGTCGGCCAGGGTCACACGGTTGAGCACCGAGGCGAGCCTGCGCGCGAAGACGCGGGAGTTGCGCACCGCGAGGTCCAGGTAGCGGATGCTCGCGCTGAGCTCGTCGATCTCCTGCCGGTGGCGCCGGTAGATGGGGGAGGCGTGGGCGATCTCCTTGGAGCCTGTCAGGCCGGTGCGCACGGAGTCCACGAGCGGCTGGGTCTGGCGTCCGCGCACGAGTGCGTGCCAGGCCAGCTGCGAGTCGGTGTCCGCCACGGCGCGGGAGCAGTCGGAGAGCATCCGGGTGAACTCGGTGATGAGGACGGTGAGGTCCTGTCGCGGCTCCCGGCGCGGGTCCTGGGGCACCACGTACGCGAGCACCAGGGCGCACAGGCAGCCCACCACGGCGTCCAGGGAACGGGCGAACACACCGTCCTGGGATGGCGGCAGCAGCACCACGAGCACGGACTGCAGGCCCATCTGCGTGGTGAAGATCGCGCCGTTGTCCAGGAAGCGGGCCAGCAGCAGCGAGATCAGCAGCACCACGGCCGCCTGCCACTCCCCGGGGCCCAGCACGTGGATGAGCAGGTCCCCCATGATGATTCCGAGCGTGCAGCCGACCGAGACCTCCAGCACCCGGCGGTAGCGCAGCCCGCCCTTGGCGTAGCCCAGGGACACGAGGGCGGCCGTGGCCGCGAAGATGGGGCCGTGGTGGCCCAGCACCCGTTCCGCGATGATGTAGGCGCCCACCGCGGCCACGGTCATCTGCACGGCCTGGAACAGGCCGGACGTCATGCGGTCCCAGCCCGTGCGGCAGCGCTGCCACACGAGGTCCGCGGCACGGCGGGTCCGGGAGCGGGAGAGTGCTGCTTCCGAGGACGCCATGACGCCATCTTAGGCGGGACCGGACCCCGCTCTGGCGCCACCCGGTGCCACGGGGTGGAGTCGGTTCCGGCATCCCCCGGCGTTGTTAATCGTCCGTTCACCTTCTTGGCTGAATCTGGCAACATCTGCTCCCTACCGTGATCCGCGGGCACGCTGCGCACGCAGCGGAGATGGGCGTCGGGCTGCGACGCCACACGCCGCCGGAATCGCCGGCAACCGTTTTCGAAGGAGAAACAGTGAAGGTTTCGAACGTCGGCCGCTCGGCCGCAATCCTGGCCATTGGCGCCCTCGCCCTGACCGCTTGCGGTTCCGACAACCCCACCGGCGAGAGCGGTGGCGGTGGCGGCGAGAGCAGCGGTGTCTCCGGCACCCTGACCGGCATCGGTGCCTCCTCCCAGCAGGCCGCCATGACCGCCTGGCAGAACGGCTTCCAGTCCTCCAACAGCGGCGCCACGGTGCAGTACTCCCCGGACGGCTCCGGCGCGGGCCGCGAGGCGTTCCTCGCTGGCGGCGCGAACTTCGCCGGCTCGGACGCCTACCTCTCCGAGAAGGAGATCCCGGACGCCAAGAAGCAGTGCGGCGACGCCGGGGCCATGGACCTGCCCGTGTACATCTCCCCGATCTCCGTGGCGTTCAACCTGCCCGGCGTGGAGAGCTTGAACCTGGACGCCCCCACCATCGCCAAGATCTTCAAGGGCGAGATCAAGAAGTGGAACGCCGAGGAGATCAAGAAGCAGAACCCGGACGCCGACCTGCCGGAGACCGCGATCACCGTGGTGCACCGCAGCGACGACTCGGGCACCACCGAGAACTTCACCGACTACCTCAGCCAGGCCGCTCCCAAGGACTGGACCGACGAGCCGGACCAGGCCTGGCCCTCCAAGTACGCCGCGGAGAACAACAAGGGCACCTCCGGTGTGGTCACCACGACCTCCGGCACCGAGGGCGCCATCACGTACGCTGACTCCTCCGCCGTGGGTGACCTCGGCACCGCCGCCATCAAGGTGGGCGAGGAGTACGTCAAGCACTCGCCCGAGGCCGCGGCAAAGGCCGTGGAGGTCTCCAAGCAGGTCGAGGGCCGCGGCGAGCACGACATGGCGATCGAGATCGCCCGCGACACCAAGGAGGCCGGCGCCTACCCGCTGGTGCTGGTGTCCTACCACATCGTGTGCGCCCAGTACGACTCCAAGGAGACCGCCGACCTCGTGAAGGCCTTCGAGACCTACGTGGTCTCCGAGGAGGGCCAGAAGGCGGCTGCGGACTCCTCCGGCTCCGCCCCGCTGTCCGAGTCCCTGCGCAAGCAGACCCAGGCCGCCGTGGACACCATCTCCGCCAAGGGCTGATCCGGCCCGAGGACCCTCGAGTGCGGCGTCGGTGCGTTGAGCGCGCCGACGCCGCACTCGCGCACGAGGTCGTCGACCGCCGCCACGTCCTACGCTGGGCGGTGGCCACCGCCCAGCTCGCACCACACCTGAACGAAGGGACTGGTCCATGTCCACCACCGTCAGCACACAGAAACCGGAGTCGAAGTCCTCCTCGGCCGGTCGTGCCGGGGACTCCATCTTCTCCGGGCTCAGCCTGGCCGCCGGCATCCTGATCTTCGTGGTCCTGGCGGCCGTGGCGATCTTCCTGTTCCTGCAGGCCGTGCCCACATTCACCGCCGCACCCGAGGACATCACCGGTGGAAAGGGCTTCGGCGCCTACATCGGTCCCCTGGTCGTCGGCACGATCATCTCGTCCGTCATCGCGCTGCTGATCGCCACACCGATCGGGATCCTGGTGGCCCTGTACATTTCCCACTACGCGCCCGCGAGGGTTTCCAAGCCGGTGGGCTACGTGATCGACCTCCTGGCCGCGATCCCCTCCGTGATCTTCGGCGCGTGGGGTGCCACTGTGCTGGCCCCCGCGATGGTGACGCTGTACAACTGGCTCGCGGAGCACCTGGGATTCATCCCGTTCTTCGCCGGCCCCGCCTCGCAGACCGGCAAGACGATGCTCACCGCAGGTGTGGTGCTGGCCATCATGATCCTGCCGATCATCACCTCCATGTCCCGCGAGATCTTCACGCAGACGCCCAAGCTCCACGAGGAGGCTGCGCTCGCACTGGGGGCCACCCGGTGGGAGATGGTGCGGATGTCCGTCCTGCCGTTCGCCCGTCCGGGCATCATCTCCTCCGTGATGCTGGCCCTGGGGCGCGCGCTCGGTGAGACGATGGCCGTGGCCCTCGTGCTCTCCTCGGGCCCGATGATCGCCTCGCTCATCAAGTCCGGCAACCAGACCATCGCCGCGGAGATCGCCCTGAACTTCCCCGAGGCCTACGGACTGCGGCTGTCCGAGCTGATTGCCGCCGGCCTCGTGCTGTTCCTCATCACCCTGGTGGTCAACATGATCGCCCGTGCCATCATCGCTCGCTACAAGGAATTCTCGGGGGCCAACTGATGTCATCGACCACGAACTCTCCGGGCGTCTCACCCGTCCGGCAGTCCAAACTGACCCGCGGGCAGCGCCCCGGGTGGCTGGTCCCGGTCATCGGCCTGGGTGCCGTGGTGGCGGGGGCCGCCATCGCAGCCCTGGTGGGCTTCAGCATCGCCCTGTGGGCACTGTTCGCCGCCGTGATCTTCCTGATCGCGGGGCCCCTGGCCGTCGGCCTCATCGAGGGCCGCCGCTCCGGTGCGGACTCCATGATGACCTTCCTGGTCTACGGCGCCTTCGTGCTGGCCGTGATCCCGCTGGTGTCGGTGATCTGGACCGTGCTGGCCAACGGCCTGCCCGGTCTCAGCGCGGACTTCCTGACCACGTCCATGAACGGGGTCACCGGGTTCCAGGACAACCAGGCCAAGACCTCCGGCGACGTGGTCGGCGGTGCCTACCACGCGATCGTGGGCACCGTGTCCATCACTTTCTGGGCCACCCTGATGTCCGTCCCGGTGGGCCTGCTCACGGCCATCTACCTGGTGGAGTACTCTCGCGGAGGCTGGCTCGGCAAGGCCATCACGTTCTTCGTGGACGTCATGACGGGCATCCCGTCCATCGTGGCCGGCCTGTTCGCCGCCGCGCTGTTCGGGCTGATCTTCGGCCCGTCCACCCGTACCGGCTTCGTGGCCGCCGTGGCCCTGACCGTGCTCATGATCCCCACGGTGGTGAAGAACACCGAGGAGATGCTGCGGATCGTTCCCAACGAGCTGCGTGAAGCCTCCTACGCGCTGGGTGTGCGCAAGTGGCGGACCATCCTCAAGGTGGTCATCCCCACCTCGATCTCGGGCATCGCCTCCGGCGTGACGCTCGCGATCGCCCGCGTGATCGGTGAGACCGCGCCGCTGCTCGTCACGGCGGGCTTCGCCACGGCCATCAACTGGAACTCGTTCTCCGGCTGGATGACCACGCTGCCCACGTACATCTACTACCAGATCATGAACCCCACGTCGCCCACGAACCCGGATCCGTCCCTGCAGCGAGCCTGGGCCGCGGCCTTGATCCTGATCCTGATCGTGATGCTGCTGAACCTCGTGGCCCGCCTCGTCGCCCGGGCGTTCGCTCCCAAGACCGCCGGCCGCTGATCTTCCGACCCACCTGAGCTAAGGACAAGCAACCATGTCGAAACGCATTGACGTCGATCACCTCAACGTCTACTACGGCGACTTCCTGGCGGTCCAAGACGTCAGCATGAACATCGAGCCCCGCTCCGTCACGGCCTTCATCGGCCCGTCGGGCTGCGGCAAGTCGACCTTCCTGCGCACCCTGAACCGGATGCACGAGGTCATCCCCGGCGCCTACGCCGAGGGCAAGGTGCTCCTGGACGGGGACGACCTCTACGGCAAGGGTGTGGACCCCGTGACCGTGCGGTCCATGGTGGGCATGGTCTTCCAGCGCCCCAACCCGTTCCCCACCATGTCCATCCGGGACAACGTGCTGGCGGGAGTGAAGCTCAACAACAAGCGGATCTCCAGCAGCGAGGCGGACGACCTGGTGGAGAGCTCGCTGCGCGGCGCGAACCTCTGGAACGAGGTCAAGGACCGGCTGGGCAAGCCCGGCTCCGGGCTCTCCGGAGGTCAGCAGCAGCGTCTGTGCATCGCCCGTGCCATCGCGGTCAAGCCGGACGTCATCCTCATGGATGAGCCCTGCTCCGCGCTGGACCCCATCTCCACCCTGGCCATCGAGGACCTGATCAACGAGATCAAGACCGACTACACGGTGGTCATCGTGACGCACAACATGCAGCAGGCCTCCCGTGTCTCGGACAAGACGGCGTTCTTCAACATCGAGGGCACCGGCAAGCCCGGCCGCCTGATCGAGTACGCACCGACCTCCGAGATCTTCAACACCCCGCAGAAAAAAGAGACCGAGGACTACGTCTCCGGCCGCTTCGGCTGATCGCGTCCTCCTGCGCCCGCCCGGCCCGTCACCGCTGACCGCGGTGGCGGGCCGGGCGTCGTCGTGCCGGGACACTGGTGCGCGGGACCTGCGCGCGAGGGTCAGCCGGCCGGGGTGGGGATCAGCGGGGACACGGCGAGGAAGAGGACCGCTGAGACCACGCCGCACACGGGCACGGTGAGCAGCCACGTGCCGAGGACCCGCACCAGGGTGGAGTGGTACACGGTGCGGAACTTCTGGGCCGAGCCCGCGCCCAGGATGGCTGCGGTGCTCGTCTGCGAGCTCGACAGCGGGATGGGGGAGAGGAAGGCGCCCAGGAACAGCAGCGTGCCGGAGACGGTCTGGGCGATCGCCCCGCGCAGCGGGTCCAGGGAGACCACGCGGGAGGACAGCGTGTAGGAGATGCGCCAGCCGCCCAGCAGGGTGCCGAACGCCAGGCACAGGCCCACGAGCAGGCTCAGCCACACGGGGATGCCGTCCCGGGAGCCGCCCTCACCGGCCATCAGCAGCAGCAGGACCAGCAGCCACAGGGTGCGGCGGGCGTGCTGGATCCCGTGGCCGAAGTGGATGGCGGCGGCGCCGGTGGCCTGCACCACGCCCGCGCGGAAGCCCACACGGCCCGGGGACTGGTGCTTGACCAGGTGGACCATGGGGATGACCAGCAGGAACGCGAGCACGAACGCGATGATCGGCGCCACGACGAGAGGTGCAACCACGTTCCACGAGAGGTACGGACCGAGGGAGAGGTCGCCGCCGGACAGTCCCACCGCACGAGCGCCCAGCAGCGATCCCACGAGGGCGCCGCCTATCGCCGCGGTCGAGGAGGAGGGCATGCGCCACCACCAGGTGAGCAGGTCCCAGCCGATGGCGCTGAGCAGCGCGCAGATCAGGGCGACCGTCCCCACGCCGTTGAGGGGCACGGGGATCTCGAAGGTGATCATGTCGGTCAGCACGATCCCCACGAGGAGGGCACCCACGAGGTTGAACACGGCCCCCATCCACAGAGCCACTCGCGGTGTGAGGGCGTTGAAGCGCACGGGCAGTGCCACGGCATTGGATGCGTCGTGGAAACCGTTGATCACGGTGAACGCGAGCGTCAGCAGGATGCCCGCGAAGGCCAGCACCTCGGTCATGACGGGTCAGTACTCCGCCACGAGGATCCGGCCCACCTCGGAGGAGACCTGGCCCAGGGCATGGGCGGCGTCGAAGAGCTGCTGGGCGGTGTCCATGCGGCGGATCGCCTGGGCGGCCTTGTAGTCCTCCATGAGGCGGGCCCGGTACGCCCGCTGGGTGCGCTCCGCCTGGCGGGTGAGGCGCATCATCTCGAACCAGTAGTCGTCCAGCTCGTCCATGCTGGTGAGACGCCCCATGGCCTTGCAGGTCATGTGGGCCATGTGCTGGATCACGGCCAGCTGCTCGGTGGCCTGGGAGCTGGGGCGCTCCACCTTGTACTGGCGGTGCAGCTCGGCGCACGCCACGAGGCACTGCACGGAGCGCAGCAACCAGTGGCCCAGGACGTAGACGTCCTGGCGGGGGATAGGCACCACGTACGAGGAACGAGTGGTGGTCATCAGCGAGAAGTAGAGGTTGGTGCAGCGGTCCTCGGTCTCCAGCAGGTCCGTGAGCGGTTGCTCCCAGACCTTGTCCACCTGCCCCACGTGCTCGGAGAGCTGCTCGACCGCGGTGACGACGCATCGGCTCATCTGGACCAGCAGGTCCGTGACCCGCTCGTCCTCCGGGAAGATCCGAAAGGCCATCCGTCCGTCCTTGGGTTACGCACCGTGAAGTTTCGGCGTCATGCTACCCAACGAAGGTTAACCGGTCGGATTCGCCACGAACCGGTGAGGAAGCGGTGCCGGACCGGGAGCGCCTCTCGGCGGAAGGCCGCTCGTAGCGGCTGAATGATGGAGCCCGGGGCTGCCACGGCCCGACACCTGCTCATCATTTTAGCGCCGGCCCCCGGGGGCCCACCAACCGGAGCGCACCCACCGGGCCGCGCTCGCCGGCGATCACCAACGGTGTGTCGCACCGGCCAAGGCGCGGCCACCGGACCGTGCCCGCCGGGAAGAGGCACCTGGGCGCCCGGTGGGTGCCGGTCACTCGAGGTGGCCGTGGCGCCAGGCCCGCGCGGCGGCGTCGAGCTCGTCGGCGGTGCGCAGCAGCCGGGGGATCCGCTCCCACGGACGGTCCACGGTGAGCCCGGGTGCGTCCAGCGTGTGCTCCTGGCCCACGGCGATCACACGGCAGAACGCGGCGAACCGTTCGAGGGCCACGTCGAACTCGCCGTCGAAGGCCCCGGAGAGGATGACGTCCGCCACGTCGCAGATCTCCTCCGCGCCTGGAGGGTCCGCCACGCCCGCGACCACGTTCGAGACCTGGGCGGCGTGGCGGCCCGTGGCGAACCACCGTCCCATGCGATGCGGATCGGTGCGGGCCGCCGCGCGCAGCGCGTAGAGCCGCCACAGCGCTCCTGGGAGGGAGACGGCCGGGGCCTCGGCCCACATCTCGGCGATCCCGTCCAGCCCCTGCTCGTCCGTGAGCCGCACGAGACGTTCGTGCACCTCGGGGTCGCGGGAGCGCCGCCCCCTGGACACGAGCGCCTGCGCCGCCAGGTGCGCCGCCTCCGAGACCCGCGCGGGGTCCGTCCCGCCCTCGTGGGCCTCGAACTTCTCGGGGGAGAACTTCACGGGTGAGTGGTGCATGCGGCGTTCGGACATGCGCCCGAGTGTACGCCCGGGGTCGTCCGGTCCGACCGGCCCGGGGGCGTCCCCCGGCGCGGACGGTGGGCCGTGGCGCGGGCGCACCCCGGGCGCCGTCGGGCCCGTGGGGCCCCCGCGCCCCGTGAAGGCCGCGCACTCCCGTGCGCAGGTCGGACGCACCCGCGCAGACCAGGCGCCCGCCCACAGGCCGGGCGCTCCGGTGCATGCCGGGTGACCGGGCCAGACCAGGTGCGCGGGCGGCGTCGTCCGGGGCGCGCACGACGCCGCCCGGCTCAGTCCGCGGTGTACGTCTCGCCGGCCTGCTGCCGCCAGCGCTCCTCGAGGCGCAGCATGGCCTGCTGGCTCACCGCGCGCCACCAGCGCAGGGCCAGGGCGGGGTCCTGCTCCTCGATGCGCGTGATGGCCTCGGGGGAGAGTCGGCGTGCGGTCACGTGGGTGAGCGCGGTGAAGCTCACGAGGTAGCGCAGCTCGGTGCCCAGGGCGATCTCGCCGAAGCTCATGCCGGGGCCGATCACCTCGAGCTCCACGCGGTCCCCCTGGGGAGAGCGGCGCGAGACCTCCACGCTGCCGGAGGTGACCATGTACACGCCGCTGAACTTCTGACCCGTGCGCAGAAGCGTGGTCCCGGCGTCCCACTCCACGGCCTCGGTGTGGGAGCGGATCTGGCGGACGTCGTCCTCGGCGAGGGTGCTCAGCAGCTCCGAGCGGGTGGAGTGGACGTTGTCCGGCATGCAGTCGGGGTCCCCGAACTGCTCCAGGATCCTGTCCTCAGCCCACGTCAGGGCCTCCGCGCGGGTGGCGAAAACCGTCATGGGGTGCTCCATCCCGCGGGTGTGCTCGTTGCTCTTCTCCGCGATCAGCACCATGTGGTGCCCGGTGCTCTCCACCTGTTCCGCGGTGCGGGAGAGCATGGGGATCACGAACCGCGCCATGTCGTCGACCTGCCGGATGTCCACGAGCACGTACTGGGAGCGCCGGGCGGCGTCGCGGACCGTGCGCACGGCGGTCTCCGCCCCCGCGAACCGCAGGTCCCCCTGCAGCTCGATGATCCGGGCGTCCTCACCGTGCTGCTCCAGGACCTCGCTGGCGGCCTCGTTGCGGCGCACCAGAGAGGGGGCTTCCGCGAGGGTGTACTCGGAGCGCACCGTGGAGTGGCCGTTGCGCTCGGTGCGTGCGAAGTGCAGGTCCAGGTCCTGGGTCAGGCGCTCGCACGCGGCCACACCGCGCACCGAGTTCCCGTGCCGGTCCAGGGGAGGGGAGAACACCGCCACCGCGAGCTGACCCGGGAGCACCGCGATCACGCCGCCGCTGACCCCCGACTTGGCGGGCAGGCCCACGCGCAGCGCCCACCGTCCGGCGTCGTCGTACATGCCGCACGTGCTCATCACGGACAGCACGTCGGAGACCACGGCGGGCTCCAGCACCCGCTCTCCCGTGACGGGGTTGCGCCCGCCGGCCGCCAGGGTGGCGCCCATGCGCGCGAGGTCCACGCAGTTGAGCATCACCGCGCACTGGCCGAAGTAGTCGTCCAGGGCACCCGTGGGGTCCCCGTCGATGATGCCCCGCGAGGTCAGCAGCCACCCGAGGGCCCGGTTGCGGTCCCCGGCCCGGCGCTCCTGGGCCTGCACGTTCTTGTTGATCCGCAGTCGGCGCCCCGCGCACGCCGAGTACAGCCGCAGGATCCGCTCCATGCGTGTCCCGTGGGACGTGTTGCGCACCAGGGAGGTGGCGGCGATCGCCCCGGCGTTGATCATGGGGTTGGAGGGGCGCCCCGTCTCGGGCTGCAGGGAGATCTCGTTGAACGCGTCCCCGCTGGGCTCCACGTCGATCTTCTCGAACACCCCGTCCGCTCCGCGGTCCGTGAGCGCCTGGGCGTACGTGAACGCCTTGGAGATGGACTGGATGCAGAACTCGTGCTTGGTGTCCCCGGCCTGGTACAGGGCGCCGTCCACGGTGGCCACCGCGATCCCCACGGTCCCGGGATCCGCTCCGGCGAGCTCCGGGATGGACGTGTTGACCGCACCGCCCTCAACCTCACGCAGCTCCGCCACGACCCGCCGCAGGTACTCGGTCACCGGGGACGGGCCCAGCTTGGACATGGGGACGGTGCTCATGGGTGTTCCTCGGGGGTCGGTGGGCTGGTGCGCCGGGGTGGACCGCGGCCGTGCACGCCGCGCTCTTCTCGGCCTCCAGGGTCCCACATCTGCGCGGTCCCGGCGCGCCGGGCCCCGGACGACGACGCCGCACGGCCGCCTCCCCGGCCCAGGGCCCGGCGCGGTTGGGGGCCCGGGCTGCGCACGGGTGAACTGGCGGCGGGTCGGTGCTGCGGTAGAGTGGGGCTGCTCGTGCGCGGGGTGACCCGGCGGCGAGCACGCGCCTTTAGCTCAGTTGGTAGAGCAGTGGACTTTTAATCCATGGGTCGTGGGTTCGAGCCCCACAGGGCGCACCACCCGTCCCGCGCCGGTCCCGACCGGCGCGGGACGTTCCATGTCCGGCCGCTGCGCGGCACGCGGCGTCGTTCTCCGGGAGCTGCGGCCTCGCCCGTGCGCATGCCCAGGGTCACAGACCCTGCTCTGGCCACGGCCCCCACTCACGGCCAGTGCCCAGGCCGTGGTGCTCCTGCCCGGGAGGGGCGGCGTGTGGGGAGTCCGGTGCCCTCACCCTGGTCCGTGGCGCCGGGACCGCCGGACCTCCGCGGTCAGCGCCCGGTGCCCACCCTGACGAGTCTCGAAAGCGCCCAGCCCATGAGGGGGCGGTAGGCCACGAGCACCGCGGCCGGTCCGTGGACCGTGACTCCCGCGCGGGTGCCGCCGCTCGAGGACGGGGAGACCCAGTGCGCCAGCGTCAGCTCGAGCGGTCCCAGGCGCACCCGCCACGACCAGCGGCCCTGAGCGGCCTGCACCGAGAGCACGCGGAACGGAACGGGAACCACGCGCAGCGCCCGCACCGTGCCCTCGGTGCCGGGCAGAAGCGTCTCGGTGTCCGCCCGCACGTTCGTCAGGTGCGGTGCCCAGGCGGTCCACAGGTCGAGGCGCTCGTAGTGCTCCCACACGTCCGAGGTGCGTGCCGGTCCGGTGCGGGTCACTGTCATCTTCACGAGGTCGAGTCTGCCCCCGTGCCACAGGAAGCGCCACCGGCGCCGAGGGGGTGAGGCTGTCCCCACTTTGCGCTACGTCCCGTGCGGTCGAGGCTGCGCCGTGCGCTGTCCGGTCTCGCGAAAGGTCGGCCTGACCTGGGCAAACATGCGAAATGGTCGGCTTGTCCACAAAATGGGGATGGTTCGGGGGCGCACTCGCAACCGGTGGAAATACGGGTGGGTGCGTGCCAGCATGAAGACATCGCAACACGGAGCTGGATGGTGCGGTGCGGTCATGACCGGGGGGGAAAACGGGCCGCCTGTGCCGCCGCTGATCCGAACGTCCACCACGCTGGGGGGTGTGGTGTGTTCGGAGCCTCCGTGTGGCGTTGGAACGAAGCCAGTGCCGGGGGGGCACAGGCTTCGAGCGGATCTGATCCGCGCCGGTTGCCGGCGTGTGCGTCCGCTGCGCCCACGCCGGCCCGTTCGGGGGAACGGGCCGGGGCGCAGCGGGCGCATCACGTTAAGGTGCGCCGCGCGCCCGCCATCTCCTCGCGACCGCTGCTCGACGCCGTGCCGTCGCCGCTCGTTGTGCGTGTCCGGACCCCCTGCGACACTGCAGCACATGACTCCGTCCGAGCCGTCCACCCCGTCCGATCTGCGAGCCCGTGCCCTGGGGCACCTGAGAGACCTCACGGGCAATCCGTCCGCGGACTTCCACCCGGGCCAGTTCGAGGCCGTCTCGGCGCTGGTGGAGGGGCACCGGCGGGCTCTCGTGGTGCAACGGACTGGTTGGGGAAAGTCCGCCGTCTACTTCCTCTCCGCGCTGCTCATGAGGGCGCAGGGCTACGGGCCCACGCTGATCATCTCCCCGCTGCTCGCGCTCATGCGGGACCAGGTCTCGGCCGCCCAGCGTGCCGGGGTCCGAGCGGCCGCGATCTCCTCCGCCAATCCCACCGAGTGGGCGGAGATCTCCAGTGCCCTGGACCGCGGTGAGGTGGATGTCCTGCTGGTCTCGCCGGAGCGGCTCAACAACCCGCGGTTCCGGGACGAGCAGCTGCCTCAGCTCATGGACCGGCTGGGGCTGCTGGTCGTGGACGAGGCGCACTGCATCTCGGACTGGGGCCACGACTTCCGCCCGGACTACCGGCGGATCAAGGACATGCTGGCGCAGCTGCCGGACTCCGTGGCGGTGCTGGCCACCACGGCCACCGCGAACGAGCGCGTGATCGAGGACGTCAGGGAGCAGCTGGGGGTGGGCTCCGGGTACGGGGGCGAGGTGTTCACCCTGCGCGGTCCGCTGTCCCGCGCGTCGTTGCGGCTGGGGGTGCTGCGCCTGCCCTCCACCTCGGCGAGGCTGGCCTGGCTGCTGGCCCATCTGGACGAGCTGCCGGGCAGCGGGATCATCTACGCCCTGACCATCGGTGCGGCGGAGGACACCGCCCAGGCCCTCACGGACGCGGGTCACCGCGTGGCCGCCTACACGGGCCGCACCGACGCCGCGGAGCGGGAGGACCTCGAGGCGGCGCTGAAGGACAACCAGGTCAAGGCCCTCGTGGCCACCTCCGCGCTCGGCATGGGTTTCGACAAGCCCGATCTGGGCTTCGTGGTGCACCTCGGTGCGCCGTCGTCCCCCGTGGCCTACTACCAGCAGGTGGGGCGTGCCGGGCGCGCCACGGACACCGCGGACGTCCTGCTGCTCCCCGGGCGCGAGGACCGGGACATCTGGGAGTACTTCGCCACCGCGTCCATGCCCACCGAGGAGAAGGCCACCGCCGTCCTCACCGCACTTGCGGAGCACGGCGGGCCGCTGTCCGTCGCGGCGCTGGAGCCCCGCGTCAACATCAAGCGCTCGCCGCTGGAGCTGCTGCTCAAGGTGCTCGCCGTGGACGGAGCCGTGGAACGCGTGGGCGGGGGATGGCAGAGCACCGGCAGGCCGTGGCACTACGACGCTCCGCGGTACGACCGTGTGGGCCGCGCCAGGGAGGCCGAGCAGCGGGCCATGCTGGACTACCAGGTCACGGACGGGTGCCGCATGCAGTTCCTCACGCGCCAGCTCGACGACCCCTCGGGGGAACCGTGCGGGCGGTGCGACGTGTGCGCGGGGCCGTGGTACCCCACCGACGTCGATCCCGAGGTCTCCTCCGCGGCGGATGCCGCCCTGCACCGCGCCGGTGTCCCCCTCGAGCCGCGCGCCCAGTGGCCCACGGGAATGGAGCGTCTCGGCATCCGTGTGAAGGGCAAGATCCCGGAGACGGAGCGCGCGGAGCGCGGTCGCGCCGTGGCGCGCCTCACCGATCTCGGCTGGGGGGCCCGGCTGCGGGAGATCTTCCGCGCGGACGCGAACGGGCAGCCGGTGGACTCCCAGGTCACCGCGGACCTCGGACGGGCCGCCCTCACGGTGCTGTCGCAGTGGGACTGGCAGCAGCGGCCCACGGCCGTGGTGGCCATGCCGTCCCAGTCCCGACCGCAGCTGGTGGACTCCCTGGCACGGGGCATTGCGTCGGCGGGCCACCTCCCGTTCTGGGGCGCGCTGGAGCTGAATCCCGACGTCCCCCGGGGCAGCCACGGGGGCAACAGTGCCTACCGGCTTGCCGAGGTGTGGGACCGGTTCACCGTTCCGCCGGACGTGACGGAGCAGCTCAGCGCTTCGGGGCGTCCCGTGGTCCTGCTGGTGGACGACCTCGTGGACAGCCGCTGGAGCCTCACGGTCGCGGCGCAGCAGCTGCGGCTGGCCGGTGCTGAGGCCGTGCTGCCGTTCGTGCTCGCGGCACAGGGCTGAGCGGTTTGAGTGCCCGACCGGGCCGGGGCCGCCGCCCCCCCCCCCGGAGCGTCCCCAGCTCGGGTTCCGGACACTGAATTATCCTGACGGCATGGCCCAGCACTCAGGTGATCCGCTCGTGGAGATCGTCATTCCCGTCCACTCCACATCACGTCCCATCGAACGCGCCGTGTCCTCCGCGCTTCGTGCGAGCCGAGGAGCCCGCCCGGGGCAGTGCCGCGTGACGGTGGTGGCGCACCACGTGTCCGCTGACGAGGTCCGGGCCGTCCTGTCCGCTGAGCAGCGCGCAGCGGTCACGGTGATCGAGTGCGAGGACCGTGGGAGCACGGCGGCGGTGCCCCGCAACGAAGCCCTTCGCCGCACCAGGGCACGCTACATCAGCTTCCTCGACAGCGACGACACCCTCGACGCGGGCGCGGTGACCCGGTGGCTCGGGATCGCCGAGCGCAGGGGCAGCGACCTCGTGATCCCCTTCCAGCACCACACGGGCCATCGAGTGGACATCACCCCCATCCTCCGCCCGTTCCGCAGCTCCCGTCTGGACCCGGTGAAGGACCGGCTGGGGTATCGCAGCTCAGCGTTCGGCCTCGTCCGGGTGGCCACCATCCATCGTCTCGGGGCCCGGTTCGACGAGCATGTGCGCACGGGTGAGGACCAGGCCTTCGTGCTGGCTCTGTACGCCGGCGCCGCAAGGATTGACTACGCCCCGGGATCACCCGGATATCTCGTGCACGCGGACGCCGAGGTGCGGGTGTCCAGACAGCCGTTGCCCATCCGCGCGCAGGTCGCTGCCGCCCTCGACATCACGCACGGTCCGGGGGCACTGCCGGTTGGTTCGGGTCTGCGGGCGTCCTACATACTCAAGTACATCCGGGTGAACTTCTTTCCCTCCCTGGAAGAGTCGTTGCGGGCGGGGCAATGGGGCCCGCAGCTCGAAGAGGCTGCCAATCGCACGGCGCAGGAGATGCTGGCCTTCGCTCCCCATGTTGAGCAGCGCCTTTCCCACGCAGATGTCGAGGTTCTCCGGTTGCTGCGTGATGGAGCGGGTGGGGACGATCTCCTCAAGGCCTTGCAGGCACGCCGCCGGTTTGCCGCCCCAGCGGCGTTGATCACTTCGGATCCCCGCTGGGCGCTCGATCGGCAGAGCCCCTTGCGCATCGCTGCCGCGAGCGCCGTGCAGATGTTCCGCTACCGCATCGGGTCTCGCTGAGCAGAGTCAGGAGAAAGACCGAGCCCTCGCGAGCAGGCTCCGGTTCACCGCTCTCGGCGCAGCTGTGCCCGGCCCCGCAGGGAATGGAGGCGAGGAACTACATCTTGCCAAGAAATGGCGAACCAGGCGGTCAGGAACACCAGCGTGGCCAGGACGTTCGAGCCGATGCCCGGGTGGGTCGTGACGAACCACACCCCCGTCAGGACCAGAACGTAACCCGCTGCCACTCGCAGCATGAGCCCCGTCCAGGCCATGCGGTCGTGGATCCACACGATGACGAGCGGCCCGAGGGAGCTCACCAGGCAGCCCACCAGGTAGCCCAGGGCCGCAGCCATGACCCCCAGCTCGGGCCCCCACCACAGGATGGTTCCCACTCCCAGCAGCAGGCCCACGGCGTTGCCCGCGGCGAGGGCGCGCACGCCCCAGTTCTCGCCGCCGTTGAGTCGCGAGTTGGAGGCGTTGAAACTCGTGGCGGAGACCGCGAAGAAGAGCACGATGAGCAGCGGAGCGGCCTGGGTGAACTCCTCGGCCCGCGCGTTGTAGAGCAGGTGGATGATGGGCTCCGCCCACAGGATTCCCACCCCGAACACGGGCAGGAACACGAGCACCATGATCCGCAGGATCGAATCCAGCTGCCGACGCATGCCGGGGAGGTCTCCGGCCGTGAACATGCGCGCCACCGCCGGTGCGAGCGCCACCAGCATGGAGGAGGACAGCATGCTCGCGGGCGTCGCGATGCTCACGGCCGCGGAGTACTGGCCCACGGCTGAGGCCGTGTCGTAGTGCTTGCCCATGATCATGGAGAGCTGCAGCAGCCCGGAGGCCGTGAGGATGTTGATGGCCGCCCACACGGTGAACGTGTTGATCTCTCGCTTGAGCGGTCGGGGCAGAGGCCCGCCGGAGGTGCGGGGCCAGCCCGGGATCGCGTAGATGAGGTACCCCAGGCTCAGCGGGAGCAGCAGCAGGGGAGTGAACCCTCCCAGCAGGACCAGCAGCAGCAGGGTGAGGGTGACACCCGAGCTGATGCAGTCCCACACGGCAGTGGTGACGAACTGGTTGTTGCCGGTACGGACTCCACGCACGAAGTTGTAGGCGGACAGTGCGACCACCAGCAGGCCCGCCGAGACCGCGTAGGAGGGTGGCAGGTGCAGCGACCACGTGGCCACCCCGACCGCCGCCACGGCCAGCACGGCGGTGGCCAGCGCGGCCGTCCGGGACGTGTAGACCGCCACGGAGAGCTGCTCCTCACGGTGCTGCTGCCCGCGCGCCATGGCGATGAACTTGGAGGCGGCGTTGCCTGAGGCCTGCGGCCACAGCAGCACGAGGAACAGCGCCAGGGAGATCGCCAGGTTGACCTGGCCGAGGATCTCGCTGCCCAGCATGTTGCCGATCAGCAGGCTGTAGCCGAACCGGGACAGCCCCTGGACGAACACCGCCACCACGGTCAGAGCGAAGGACGACCCGATGGGGTTGTCCTTGTTCTCGTGGTTGGGCGGCGGGAAAAGAATCCGGCGCCACTTGCCGGGGGGCGCTGGAGAAGGGGGGCTTGACGTCACTCGTGGAAGTTTATCGATCGCCGCGGGTCCCTGGATCCTCGTGGGCGACCAATCGATAGATTCGGGAGAACGCGGAGCCGACTTCCGCCCGGGAGAACCGAGTGCGCACGGTGCTGGCGATCGCGGCCGGGTCAGCATTGTGGAAGGTGTCCCAGGCCCGCTGGACGGCGTCGGCGAGATCGGACACGTCCCAGCTGTCGGTGAGGACGGAATTCTCCTCAGTGCAGTAGTCGTCAAAACCGCCGCTCAACGGCACAGCGGCTGGCCGACCCGCGGCGATCGCCTCGGCCACTGCTGTGAAGAAATTTTCCTGCGCACTTGGCAGGAAGAAGATGTGGGCCGCGGCGAGCCGATCCGCAACCTCGGCCGGGGGAATCGGCCCGGTGAGTTCCACACGGTCCTCGATGCCCAGGTCGCGAGCCGTACTGCGCAGTGTGTTCATGAGAGGACCGTTGCCCACCAAGGTGTAGCGCACGTCCATGCCTCGTCGCACGAGTTCCGCGATGGTTTCCAGGGCCAGTACCGGGCGCTTGCGATCAATGAGGGCCCCGACCCCCACCAAACCGATCGGGGGGCTGCTGGGAAATGCCGTGGCGGGTTCCGGGTTCTGCACGACGCAGGGCACCACATGCGTGGCGCCAGGCCGGGAGAAACGGGCCATTTCCCGGCACAGTGCATCGGTCACGCCAGTGACGGCATGGGGCAACCGCAGGGCGTGCCGCAACCAGGCTGAACGCTCCCACAGAGGACCCACACTGCTCGGGTTCACCACGCCGTTCCAGTGTTCCGTGTGCACCCACGGCAGTCGGCGCACAGCCCAGGGCGCCGCGGCAAAGAGCACTGCGGAGAAAGCCATGGTGTGCAGCACGTCTGCGCCCCGTAGACCAGCAGAGATCACCCGTGTCACCTCGACATAGCTGCGTGGGTCCACGACATTGAGCCGAACACGCGTAACAGGGACGCCCTCGTAGCTCTCTTGAACGGTCGTGCCCGAGGCGCGTCCGATGAGGACGTGGACGACCGCCACCTGGTGGCCGGCCTCCTGCAGGGCCCAGCAGTGCTCGAGGATGAAGGGGGTGCGGCTGGGGGTCTTGGCATCGGGGAACCACGCGGTGACGACGAGGGAACGCACAGGACGACGGCCTTTCGGAAGAGGAGAGGGCGGCTTGACGCCGCACCTCCACGATTATCACTCAGGTCCACGCGGGTACTGGATCCCGTGGCGGCACGCCGGACGAACTGGGCCGACGCGTCAGGGCGGCCGACGTCCATCCGCGTGGGGCTCACGGCCTGCGTAGGCGACCGCTTTGACCGCCCGCGCACCAGCCCGATAGTCTGATAACCGTTGTTTTGTGGTGAGGCGTTCCCCGGGGCGCCCGTCGCCACGAATGACACGGAGACGTGCCAGAGCGGCCGAATGGACTTCACTGCTAATGAAGGGCTCGGATTAACCCCGGGCCGGGGGTTCAAATCCCCCCGTCTCCGCCCACGAGCAGAACGCCGTCCGCGATCACGCGGGCGGCGTTCTGCGTGTCTCCCCCTGTCACAATCCGGCGACCGACGTGTTTGCTCCTGCATATCGATGCACATGGATACACTCCAAAACAGCACCAGGTCCACTCCCGCCCGCTCGGGTCCGCGGCGTACCGGACCCGGGCCGGAGCAGGAGGAACGGGTATGAGCAACGTACGAGTGCGCGGCTGGATCGCGGCAGGACTGTCGGTGGCCGTGATCGCCGCCGCGGGACCCGCGGCTGCGGCGCCCCCGGATGGAGCGGCGTCGTCGGGAGAGCAGGCCGCGCAGGCGCAGCCGGCGGTGACCGGGGGAGTGGCCACCCTGGGCCGGGGGTCGGCAGGGCAGGGCCGTGTGCTCCCCGAGACGGACCGGTTCGTGGTGGAGTACAAGGAGGGCGCGCCCCGGGAGCACCGCAGTGCCGCGCTCGCTCAAGCCTCGCAGACCGCTGACGTCCCGCGGGCGGAGACGGTCCGGGCCACGGGCAGCGGTGAGGATGTCGTGGAGACGGACACCATGCTCTCCCCTGCGGAGCAGAAGGACATGGTGGCCGCTATCGAGGCCAACCCTGCCGTGGAGTCCGCGGAGCCCGACCAGATCGTGGTGGGGGCGCTCGCCGCGACACCTCCCGCCACCCCGAACGACACGAACTGGAACTACCAGTGGGGCCCGCGCAACATCGGCGTGCCGAACGCGTGGTGGCAGGGCACCGGTCAGGGCGTGGTGATCGGCATTGCGGACACTGGCCAGATCAACCACCCGGACCTCAACGCCAAGACGGTGCCCGGCTACGACTTCCTCTCCGACACCTACCACTCGCGGGACGGCAACGGGCGTGACGCGAACCCGCAGGACCAGGGGGACTGGAGCCCGGGGCGGCCCTCCTGGTGGCACGGTTCGCACGTGGCGGGCATCGCCGCCGCGCAGACGAACAACAGGATGGGCATCGCCGGCGTGGCCCCCGACGCGAAGATCCAGCACGCACGCGTTCTCGGGGCGGACGGCCGCGGGTACGTCTCGGACATCGCGGACGGCGTGATGTGGTCTGCGGGCATTCCCATCCCGGGAGTGCCCCGGAACACGAACCCGGCCAAGGTGGTCAACCTGTCGGAGGCGTGGGACTCCGGAACCTGTCCCGCGGTGATGCAGAACGCGATCAACCGGATGCACAGGATCAACGTGCCGCTCGTGGTGGCGGCCGGCAACGCGGCCAAGAGCGCGAACCTGGCCTCGCCCGCCAACTGCGGGGGCGCCATCGTGGTGGGGGCCACGAATTCCCACAACCAGCTCACCGGATACTCCAACTGGGGGCCGATGCTCGACGTCGTGGCTCCGGGGGGAGACGCGGGCGCCCCCATCTGGTCCACGGTCAACACGGGCACCTACTCGATCGGCAAGCCGTCCTACGGTGACCTCAGCGGAACCTCCATGGCCGCACCCCACGTGGCCGGGGTGATCGCCATCATGAAGGAACGGAACCCGGACCTGGGGGTCGAGGCCATCCGGAGCACCCTGCGCAGCACCGGCACCTCCGTGAACGGCTACCGGAAGGTGAACGGCTATGCGGCGGCGCGAGCCGTGCCCAAGGCCAAGCCCACGGTGCGCGGGGCCATCGCCACCTACTACAACGCCCACGGAGGAGCCGCCACCATGGGGGCGCCCACCACGGGCGAGCAGAGCACGGGAACGGGCGGAGTGGTCCAGAGCTTCGTGAAGAACGGCCGGACCACGCGGATCTACTGGTCCCCCGGCACCGGGGCGCACCGGGTGGACACCTGGACCGGTATCGGTGCGCGCTACGTGCAGCTGGGCGGACACGCAGCACTTGGGCTGCCGCACAAGGACGAGCAGCCTACCGCCACCGGCGGGGCCTACCAGAGCTTCGTGGACCCGCAGACCCGGCGCGCCACCAAGATGATGTGGAGCAAGGCCACCGGCGCGCAGCCCGTGGTGGAGACATCGGCCATCGGGCAGCGGTGGTCCCGCGACGGCTACGAGGCCGGCGCCGGCTACCCCACCTCACCCGAGGTGAAGACCTCCGCGGGGGCGTACCAGCGCTTCCGCAACCTGAAGACCGGTGAGACCACGCAGTACACCTGGACGCGGAGCACGGGGAAGGTGGTTCGCACCGCGGTCCGCTGACGGCGCGCAGAGCGGGCCGGGAGGGCGGACCGGGCGGGTGACCCGGGCATGCACCGGCCCCGCCCTGCCCGTCGATATCCTGGACGGCATGGGAATTCAGCAGCGCGTGGTGGTGGTGGGGGCAGGCCCCCGTGGTCTGTCGGTCGTGGAGCGGCTCGTGGCCCGCTCGACGCACACGGGGGCACGTGTCCACATCGACCTGGTGGATCCCTTCCCTCCCGGCCCGGGGCACGTCTGGCGCACGGACCAGTCGGATGTGTTCCTCATGAACACGCCCTCCCTGTTCCCCACCGTCGTTGCGGCACCCGGGGCGCTGGAGGTGCCCTCGCCGGAACCGCTGCGGGGGATGAGCTTCGAGCAGTGGCGCCGCGGCGTCGTCGCGGGAGAGATCACGCCCGTGACGCCGCTCTCACCGGAGCAGATCGCGGCGCTCGCGGACCTTACTCCCCAGGGCTACCCGCCGCGCGCCGTCTACGGGCGCTACCTCGAGTGGGTGTTCGCCACGCTGCAGGAGAACCTCCCGGACACGGTGCACCTGGAGGTGCACCGCGGGGAGGCCGTGGACGCGTGGGTCCGTTCCGAGGGGCGGCACCGCTACGCAGTGGAGCTGTCGGGCGGTCTCGTGCTCCCGGCGGACGCAGTGGTGCTCGCCCTGGGGCACCTGGACGCGCACCTGCGCCCGGCGCAGAAGGACCTGGTGGACGGCGCCGCCGAGCACGGCCTCACGTACTGGCCGCCCACCGTGCCCGCGGACGCCTTCTGGTCCGAGCTGCCCAGCGGTGAGACGGTTCTGGTGCGGGGCATGGGTCTGAACTTCTGCGACGCGCTCGCACGGCTCACCGAGGGCCGGGGCGGGAGTTTCGACACCGACCCGAACAACCCCGAACGGTTGGTCTACCGCCCCTCAGGGCGCGAGCCGAAGATCGTGGCCGGCTCCCGGCGGGGCACCCCCTACCGCGCGAAGCCCGTGCTGCAGGGCTACTACGCGCAGTCCCTGCAGACCCGGTTCTTCACCCTGGACGCCGTGCAGGAGCTGGCGGAGGACTCGCGGCGGGCCCTGTCCTTCGAGCGGCAGCTGTGGCCGCTGATCCGCAAGGACGTGATCTGGAACTACTACACGGTCCTGGCCCGCACCGCCCCCGAGGCCTTCCAGTCCGATCCGCAGCAGTTCCTGCGGGAGCTCGACGAGATCCTCCTGGACACCACCGACCCCGGCTGGTCGCACCACAGCGACGCACTGATCTCCGACGCCGTGGTCCCCGGCCGGCAGCTGCAGCAGGCACGGCTGGCCCGTCCGTTCGAGGACGTCAGCTTCGCGAGCCACGACGAGTACGCCGCGGCGGTCGTGCACTACCTGGACCGCGATGTCCACGGCTCGCTGCGCGGCGAGGACGACCCCGTGAAGATGGCGATCGCGTCCCTCAACGCCGCGCGCACGGTGCTCAAGTGCGTCCTCGCGGAGATCGGGATCTCGGACTCCTCGTGGGTCCACGAGCTGCGCCGCCAGTTCGAGCCCCTCGTGGAAGGCCTCGCCTCGGGCCCGCCCGTGCTGCGGATCCAGCAGCTCGCGGCGCTCACCCGGGCGGGCGTGGTCCGCTTCCTCGGCCCCGAGCCCCGTTTCGTGGTGGACCGCACCGAGGGGTGCTTCGTGGCGGCCTCTCCGTGGGTCGAGGACGCACCGGTGCGCTCGCGGTGGCTCATCGAGGCGATGTCCCCCACCAACGACGTCCACCGCAACATCTCGCCGCTGCTCACCCACATGCACGAGCGCGGGCTGGTGCGCGCCCGCCTCATGGAGACCCAGGACGGCGCGAGCCCCGAGTCCAGCTCGGGTCTGGACGTGAGCATCGAGCGCGCTCGCGGTTACCGGGACGACGACGCCGCGTCCCGGTCCTTCGTCTACCGCGCCGTGGGCGCCGGGGACCAGGCGGAGGAGGGGATCTACGTGATCGGCCTGCAGCTGTCCTCGGTGCAGTGGGGCGTGTCCATCGCCGCGGAGGCCGAGGCTCCTGCCCACCTGGGTGCCCGCACGATCGCGGACGCGGACCAGATCGCGCAGGACGTCTTCGCGGGGGCGCGGCGCGAACCGTGAGCGGCGCGCCCGGGGCGCGGGCGGCGTCGTCGTGGAGCCGTGCGTTCAGCCGAGCACCGCGCGGGCGGTCCGCTCGTCCGTGACCAGGTGGGAGACGAAACCCGCCTGCAGGACGGCGCGCAGGACCGGGACCTTGGCGGTTCCTCCGGCCACGCAGATCCGGATCTCCTTGCGGCGCAGCGCGTCCAGGGGGATGGAGACGGTGCGCTCGTCCAGCTCCGGGACGGCCGCCCGGCCGTGCTCGTCGATGAAGTGGGAGCACAGGTCGCCCACGGCGTCGCGCGTGACACCGGCGCGCTCGGAGGGAGTGAGGACGTCGCGCACGAGCAGCGGGGAGTCCTCCGCCACCGAGCCCACGGTGAAGATCGCGGTGCGCGCGCTGCGCCCGAGATCCAGGACGTACTTGATGCTCCGGTCCTGTTCCACCACCCGCCTGACCTCGGGGCTGTCGAAGAGCATGGGCAGGGGGAGGGTGTGGGGGTAGGCGGCGAACGCGGCGCACAGCAGCCGGATGGTCTCGTGGTGGCCCACGAGCGGCGAGGCCAGGCTGCTGCCGCCCTTGAGCTGCACCATGTGCACCCCGCTGCGCGGCTGGGGTGTGAGGGCCTGGGCCACGGCCCGCATGGTGCGCCCCCACGTGATGCCCACGAGATCGCCGTCGGCCACGTTCTCCTCGAGCACCTGTGCGCCCATGCCCCCGAGCTCGTGCAGCAGCTCCTCGTCCGTGTCCGCCGCGGCCACCACGCGCGTCTGCGCCAGACCGAAGCGCTCGCACAGCTGCCGGCCCACGTCCGAGGACACGGCCCGGGGGTCGCGGATCTCGATGCTCACGAACCCCCGGTCCTTCGCGTGCTGCAGCAGCTTGGACACCGTGGGCCGGGAGATCGCCAGCTTGCGGGCGATGTCAGCCTGCGGCAGCCCGCGCTGGTAGTACAGCCGCGCCACGTCCAGGGACTGGGCGTCCCGTGGGCTCAGTTCCACGAGCCGTGCTCCCGACCCGGCAGGGGACCGGTCACAGGCCCATGATCACGCCGACGAGCGCGGCGTTGAGCATGTTGGTGAGGAAGCCGGCGAAGAGGGCGAACATGCCCATCTGGGCCACGTCCGCCCGGCGGTCCGGCGCGAGTCCGCCGAACGAGCCGATCTGGATGGCGATCGAGGACAGGTTGGCGAAGCCCGCCAGGGCGAACGTGGTGATCAGCACCGACTGGGGCTGCAGGTCCGGGATGGCCGGGCCGAAGGACGTGTAGCCCACGAACTCGTTGAGAATGGTCTTCTGGCCGATGAAGTTGCCCACCTGGGCGGCGTCCTCCCACGGCACGCCGATCGCCCAGGCGAGCGGTGCGAAGAGGATTCCGAACAGGCCCTCGAGGGACCAGCCCTCGAAGCCGAAGAGCGAGCCGAACCACTCCAGACCGCCGGACACCATGGCGATCAGGGCGATGAACGCGATGAGCAGGCAGCCCACGATCACCGCGATCTTGCCGCCGCTCAGCGCGCCGTTGCCGATCGCGTCGATGAGGTTCTTGGACTCGGTGTCCTTCACCTTGAGGGTGTTGACCGACGCCACGGACTCCTCGGTCTCCGGCATGAGGGCCTTGGCGATCAGCAGTGAGCCGGGGGCGTTCATCACGGAGGCCGCGAGCAGGTAGGGCAGCGGCGCCCCCAGCAGCGAGTAGCCCACCAGGGTGGATCCGGCCGCGGCGGCGAAGCCACCGGTCATGCACGTGAACAGCTCCGAGCGGGTCAGCTTGCTCAGGTAGGGCTTGATCACCAGCGGGGCCTCGCTCTGCCCCAGGAAGATCACCGTGGCTGCGAACACGGACTCCACCTTGGAGGTTCCCATGATCTTGTTCAGCGCCGTGCCCACGAAGTGGACGAACACCTGGATCACGCGCAGGTAGTACAGGCCGCCGATGAGCGCGCCCAGGAAGATGATCACGGGCAGCACGCTCAGCGCGAAGACGAAGCCGTTGTCCTCGCTGACCAGCCCGCCGAAGACGAACATGACGCCCTCGTTGGTGAAGCTGATGAGCTTCTGGATCAGGTCCGAGACCCACTTCAGGGCCTCGTAGCCGGTCTCCCACTTGAGGATCAGCAGTGCGACCCCCACCTGCAGGGCGAGACCCACGCCCAGCGTGCGCCACTTGATGGCGTGCCGGTGGCGGGAGAACAGGATGATGATGCCCAGGATGAGCGCAATGCCCACCAGGCCCTGGAAACGGCCCACGGTGACCCCAGCTTTCGTTGTCCGGCACGGCGGCCCCGTTGCCGCAGCGTGCACATTTGTCAAAACTATAAGTGCCAGAATTTCCGAAACGGCGCATAGGATGGAGAACGAGTCGTGTCGCGGGCGCGGAAGCGCACCAGCACGGCGCCGCATCTACACGAGGGAGTGAGCAGGATGGTCGAATCGTTCGACGCCGTTGACGTGATCCGCATGAAGAGGGATCGCCAGACGCTGTCCCCGGAGGCCATCGACTGGGTGATCGACGCCTACACCCGCGGTGTGGTGGCGGACGAGCAGATGTCCGCCCTGGCCATGGCCATCTTCCTCAACGGCATGGACCGGACCGAGATCTCCCGGTGGACGCAGGCCATGATCGACTCCGGCGAGCGCATGAACTTCCAGGCGCTGTCCCGGCCCACCGCGGACAAGCACTCGACCGGGGGCGTGGGGGACAAGATCACGCTGCCGCTCGCCCCGCTGGTTGCGAGCTTCGGGGTGGCGGTGCCGCAGCTCTCGGGCCGCGGGCTGGGCCACACGGGCGGCACCCTGGACAAGATGGAGGCCATCCCCGGGTGGCAGGCGGATCTGTCCAACGAGCGCATGATGGAGATCCTGGACACGGTGGGCGCGGTGATCTGCGCGGCCGGCAGCGGCCTGGCCCCCGCGGACAAGAAGCTCTACGCGCTGCGCGACACCACCTCCACGGTGGAGTGCATCCCGCTGATCGCGTCCTCGATCATGTCCAAGAAGATCGCCGAGGGCACCGGTGCCCTGGTGCTGGACGTCAAGACCGGCCCGGGCGCGTTCATGAAGCTCGAGCAGGACGCCCGCGAGCTCGCGCGCACCATGGTGGACCTGGGCAAGGACCACGGCGTGAACACCGTGGCCCTGCTCACGGACATGTCCCGCCCGCTCGGACGCACGGTGGGCAACGCCCTGGAGGTGCGCGAGTCCGTGGAGGTGCTCGCCGGGGGCGGTCCCAGCGACGTCGTGCGCCTGACCGTCGCGCTCGCCCAGGAGATGCTCGCTGCGGCCGGTGTGAAGGACGCGGACGTGGAGGCCGCGCTGCGTGACGGCCGGGCCATGGACTCCTGGAAGAAGATGGTGGCCGCTCAGGGTGGCGATCCGGAGGCCCCGCTGCCCGTGGCGAAGCACACGCAGGACGTGCTGGCCGAGACGGACGGCGTGCTCACCGAGATGGACGCCATGTCCGTGGGGGTGGCGTCGTGGCGCCTCGGAGCGGGCCGCGCCCGGCAGGGGGACCCCGTGCAGGCCGGTGCCGGTGTGGAGATCCACGCGGTGCCCGGCGAGCGGGTCACCCGTGGGCAGAAGCTGTTCACCCTGCACACGGACACCCCGGAGCGCTTCGAGCGCGCGCTGGAGTCCCTGACCGGCGGCGCCACCATCGACCCCGACGCCGCGGACGGCACCGGCGCCCGCGAGGACGTCGTCATCGACAGGATCGACTGAGTCAGCGCCCCGCACTGCCGTGCCCGCGGCGTGCCCCACGACCGTTGCCGGTGCGGACCGCACGGCAGCCCGAAACCACTGAGGAGAACCACATGATCACCCGCGCAGAGCTGGCCGCCATGGTCGACCACACCCTGCTCAAGCCCGAGTCCACCGCCCAGCAGGTCGCGGACCTCGCCCGCGAGGCCGCTGACCTGGGGGCCTACTCCATCTGCGTCTCGCCGTCCCGCCTTGACGTGGAGCTTCCCGAGGGCGTCAAGCTGGCCACCGTGTGCGGCTTCCCCTCCGGCGCCCACCCCTCCGAGGTCAAGGCCGTGGAGGCCGCGGACTCCGTGGCCCAGGGCGCGGACGAGGTGGACATGGTCATCAACCTCGGTCTCGCGATGGACGGGGACTGGGACGGCGTGCAGGAGGACATCGAGGCCGTGCGTGCCGCGTGCCCCGAGCCCACCGTCCTGAAGGTCATCATCGAGTCCGCGGCGCTGGACGACGAGCAGATCGTGGCCGCGTGCCGGGCTGCCGAGGCCGCCGGGGCGGACTTCGTGAAGACGTCCACGGGCTTCCACCCCGCCGGCGGCGCGAGCGTGGAGGCCGTGCGGCTCATGGCCGAGACGGTCGGCGGCCGCCTGGGTGTGAAGGCTTCGGGTGGCATCCGCACCACGGAGGCCGCACTGGCCATGATCGACGCCGGGGCCACCCGCCTGGGGCTCTCCGGCACGGCTTCTGTACTGGAAGGACTGGATTCCTGATGAACACGCAGCTGGCAGACCGCGTCCAGCAGTGGCTGGAGCACGACCCCGACGAGCGCACGCGCGCCGAGCTGAGCGCGCTGCTGGAGAAGGCGCAGGGCGGGGACGACGCCGCCGCGGCGGACCTCGAGTCCCGCTTCGAGGGGCCCCTCATGTTCGGCACCGCCGGGCTGCGCGCCGCGGTCGGCGCGGGGGAGTCCCGCATGAACCGCGCCGTGGTGATCCGCGCGAGCGCCGGGCTGGCCTCGTTCCTCGCGGACCGCGTGGGCTCCGAGCCCCTCGTGGTGGTGGGCTGCGACGCCCGGCACGGTTCCGAGGACTTCGCCGCCGATGCCGCCGCGGTGTTCGCCGCGGCCGGCTGCCGGGCGGTGCGCCTGCCCGCCCAGCTGCCCACGCCGCTCGTGGCCTACGCCGTGCGTGAGCTCGGAGCGGACGCCGGTGTGATGGTCACGGCCTCCCACAACCCGCCCGCGGACAACGGCTACAAGGTGTACCTCGGTGCCCGCGCCGTGGACGGCGACGACGAGATGGGCGTGCAGATCGTGCCGCCGGACGACGCCCGGATCGCCGAGCGCATCGCGGCCGCCCCTTTCGCGGACGAGGTCCCCCGCGACCCCGAGTCCGTGACCACCGCCGAGGACTCGGTGCTGGACGGCTACGTCCGCCGCGCCGCCTCCCTGCGGGCCGGCGCGGGCGAGGGCCAGGAGATCCGGATCGCCCTGACGCCCATGCACGGCGTGGGTCTGGGCACCGCCCTGCGCGTCCTGGACGAGGCCGGCTTCCCGAACGTCTCGGTGGTGGCCGAGCAGGCCGAGCCGGACCCCGACTTCCCCACCGTGGCGTTCCCCAACCCGGAGGAGCCCGGCGCCATGGACCTGCTCATGGCGCTCGCGGCCCAGGAGGACGCGGACGTGGCCATCGCCATGGACCCGGACGCCGACCGCTGCGCGGTGGCCATCCCCACCGGCGCAGGCACCGGGGACCCGCTGCGCGACTGGCGCCGTCTGAGCGGCGACGAGATCGGGGCCCTGCTCGGCGAGGACGCGGCCTCCGACCCCGACCGCGCGGGGGACACCCTGGCGTGCTCGATCGTCTCCGGCCGGCTGCTGGGGCGCATTGCCGAGAACCACGGGCTCTCCTTCCGCCAGACCCTCACGGGCTTCAAGTGGATCGCCCGCACACCCGGGCTGCGCTTCGGCTACGAGGAGGCGATCGGCTACTGCACCGACCCCACCGCCGTGCGCGACAAGGACGGGGTGACCACCGCGGTGCGCGTCGCCTCGCTGGTCGCCCGGCTCAAGGAGCGCGGCACCACGGTCCAGGACGAGCTGGACCGGCTGGCCCACATGCACGGGCTCTTCGCCACGGCACCGCTGACGTTCCGCGTGGCGGACCTCTCGCTCATCACCCGCGGCATGCAGCGGCTGCGCGAGAACCCGCCCACGGAGCTCGCGGGGTCCCCGATCGCGGAGTTCGTGGACCTGGCCAAGGGCAGCCCCGAGCTGCTCCCCACCGAGGGCATCCTCATGCGCACCGAGGCGGACGACCGCGTGATCGTGCGCCCCTCCGGCACCGAGCCCAAGCTCAAGTGCTACCTGGAGGTCGTGCTCCCGGTGCTGGACGACGGCGTGGTCCCGCGGGAGGACGCCGCGCAGCGGCTGCAGCAGATCAGCACGCAGCTGCGGGAGGTCGTGGGTCTGTGATCCCCGAGCGCGCCCCAGCCTCCCCGAGGCGGTGAACGCGACTCACGACGAAGCCCCTGTCACCTGGTGTTCCAGGGGACAGGGGCTTCGTGCTGCGCGGAAGGTAAGGGATTTGAACCCTTGGTACGGGGTTACCGCACACTGGTTTTCAAGACCAGCTCCTTAGGCCGCTCGGACAACCTTCCCTCCGTCCGGTTCCGCGCGGGGCGGTCTCGGACAAGTGGCCATTATTCCACGCGGCGCGCACGGGGTGCCACCGTGCCGCCCCGGGGACGACGCCGCTCCGCCGCCTCCCACGGGGCGGTGCGGCTGTCCGCCAGGCGGGAACAGCGGCGTCGTCCCCTGGCGCGGGCGGCGGCACCGGCGGGAGGATGGGCACGAACGAGCCGACGAGCGAGAGGAAGCAACCATGCGAGCCGTACGAGATCTGCGGTCCGGGGGCCCCGAGGTCCTGGAGGTCACCGAGGTGGCGGAACCGGAGCTGACCCCCGGTGGGGTGCTGATCGAGGTGACCGCCGCCGGGCTGAACCGCGCGGACGTGCTGCAGCGGCAGGGCCACTACCCGGTGCCCGAGGACGCCACGGACGTGTTCGGTCTGGAGGTCTCCGGGACCGTGCTGGAGCTCGGACAGGAGGTGCCGGAGACGCTGGGCTTCGCCGTGGGGGACCGCGTGGTCGCGCTGGTGGACTCCGGGGGCTACGCCGAGCGCGCGGTGGCCCCGTGGGAGCAGGTGCTCCCGCTGCCCGAGGGCGTGGACCCGGTGGCTGCCGCGGGACTGCCGGAGGTGGCCGCCACGGTGTTCTCCAACGTGTTCATGGCCGCCGCCGCGCGCGAGGGGGAGACCCTCCTGGTCCACGGCGGTGCCGGCGGGATCGGCACGCACGCGATCCAGGTGGCGCGGGCCCTGGGCATGCGGGTGCTGGCCACCGTGGGCAGTACGGAGAAGGCCCGGGTGGTGGAGGAGCTGGGTGCCACCGCGATCACCTACCGGGACGAGGACTTCGTGGTCCGCGCCCGGGAACTCACCGACGGCCGCGGGGTGGACGTGGTTCTGGACGTCGTGGGCGCCAAGTACCTCGAGCCCAACCTGCGGGCGCTCGCCGCGAACGGGCGCATCGTGGTCATCGGGATGCAGGGCGGGGCCAAGGGGGAGCTGAACGTGGGCCTGCTGCTGCAGAAGCGTGCCGCGCTCATCGGCACCACGTTGCGGGCACGCCCCGCGGCGGAGAAGGCGGCGATCATGGCCGCGGTGCGGGAGCACGTCTGGCCGCTGCTGGCGTACGGGGCCGTATGGCCCCTCGTGTCCCGCGTGTTCCCCCTCGACCGGGTGCGCGAGGCCCACGAGTACTTCGACAGCGGCTCCCACGTGGGCAAGGTGCTGCTGAGCATGTGACGCGTGCGCGGCGCCGGGCGGGTCCACCTGGGCGGGCACGTGGCGCGGCTCGCATACAATCGTGCGCACCATCACACGCGTTTTCCAGCGTGCTGGCACGACGTTCGGAGCCTTCCCCATGAGCACCACACACCACCAGGCGGCGGGAGCACCCCGCCCGGCGGACGAGAGCCATCCCGATCTCCCGCCCAACCACGTGGACCCCGAGGTCCTGGACCGCGAACAGACCCGGTGGACCCCGCTGCGGATCGCCCTGTGGGTGGGCGTGGCCCTGCTCGGCGGAGTGGCCTGGTCCATGATCGCGTTCGCGCGCGAGGAGTCCATCAACGCGATCTGGTTCGTGTTCGCGGCCGTGTGCAGCTACTTCATCGCGTACCGCTTCTACTCCAAGTTCATCGAGATGAAGCTGACCCGGCCGGACGACCGGCGCGCGACCCCGGCGGAGTACCACGCCAACGGCAAGGACTACATGCCCACGGACCGGCGGGTGCTCTACGGGCACCACTTCGCCGCGATCGCGGGCGCGGGACCGCTCGTGGGGCCCGTGCTCGCCGCGCAGATGGGCTACCTCCCGGGAACCATCTGGATCATCGTGGGCGTCATCCTGGCCGGCGCGGTCCAGGACTACCTGGTGCTGTTCTTCTCCATGCGCCGGGGCGGGCGCTCCCTCGGGCAGATGGCCCGTGAGGAGCTGGGCGTGGTCGGTGGCTACGCCGCGATCGTGGCCACGCTCGCGATCATGGTCATCATCGTGGCCATCCTGGCCCTCGTGGTGGTCAACTCGCTGGGCGAGTCCCCGTGGGGTGTGTTCTCCGTGGGGATGACCATCCCCATCGCCCTGTTCATGGGCCTGTACCTGCGCTACCTGCGCCCCGGCAAGGTCATGGAGATCTCCGTGATCGGGTTCGTGCTGCTCATGGCGGCCATCGTGGGCGGCGGCTGGGTGGCCAACACCGAGCTGGGTGTCCAGCTGTTCACCCTGGACCGGGTCACCCTCGCGTGGTGCGTGATCGGCTACGGCTTCGTGGCCGCCGTGCTGCCCGTGTGGCTGCTGCTCTCGCCGCGCGACTACCTCTCCACCTTCATGAAGGTGGGCACCATCGCGCTGCTCGCCGTGGCCATCGTGGTGGTGCGGCCCGAGATCACCACGCCGGCCGTCAGCGAGTTCGCGAGCCGCACGGACGGGCCGGCCTTCACGGGCTCGCTGTTCCCGTTCCTGTTCGTGACCATCGCGTGCGGAGCGCTCTCCGGATTCCACGCCCTGATCGCCTCCGGAACGACCCCCAAGATGATCGAGAAGGAGCGCCAGGCGCGGTTCGTGGGCTACGGCGGCATGCTCATGGAGTCCTTCGTGGCGATCATGGCGCTCGTGGCCGCGGTGTCGATCGACCGCGGCATCTACTTCGCCATGAACGCCTCTCCCGCCGCCACCATGGGCACCGTGGAGGGCGCGGCGGCCTACGTGAACTCCCTCGGGCTCTCCGGCGTGCACGTGACCCCCGAGATGCTCCAGGGGACGGCGGACGCGGTGGGCGAGGAGTCCATCGTCTCCCGCACGGGCGGCGCCCCCACCCTCGCGGTGGGCCTGGCCCACATCATGAACCAGTGGTTCGGCGGAGCCTCCATGATGAGCTTCTGGTACCACTTCGCCATCATGTTCGAGGCGCTGTTCATCCTCACGGCGGTGGACGCCGGGACCCGCGTGGCCCGGTTCATGCTCACCGACACCTTGGGCAACTTCTTCCCCAGGTTCCGGGACGCGAACTGGCGCGCCGGAGCGTGGCTCACCACCGCGGTCATGGTCGCGGGCTGGGGTTCCATCCTGATCCTGGGCGTCACCGACCCCCTCGGCGGGATCAACACGTTCTTCCCGCTGTTCGGCATCGCCAACCAGCTCCTGGCGGCCATCGCCCTGGCGGTGTGCCTCGCGATCGCCGCGAACACGGGGCGGTTCAAGTACCTCTGGATCATCCTGCTGCCGCTCGCGTTCGACGTGGTGGTCACGGTGACCGGCTCGTGGATGAAGATCTTCTCCTCGGACCCCAAGGTGGGGTACTGGGCCAGTCACTTCGCGGTCAAGGACGCCCTGGAGCAGGGCAAGACCAGCTTCGGGGCGGCCAAGGACGTCGCGGCCATGGAGGCGGTGGTCCGCAACACGTTCGTGCAGGGCAGCCTGTCCATCCTGTTCGTGGTGCTCACGATCATCGTGGTGGTGATGGCCGTGGTGGAGACGGTCAAGGCCCTGCGGGGCCACCAGCGCCGCACCCGCGAGGACCCCTTCGTCGAGTCGCGGATCTACGCGCCGTCGGGGCTGATCGCCACCCCATCCGAGAAGGCGCTCGAGAAGCAGTGGGCGGCCCTTCCGCTCGAGCTGCGCACCCCCACGGGCGGAGGCCACCACTGATGCCCGCGGCCGAGGGGGCGGAGCTCACCACGCGCGGTGTGCTCGCGTCCTGGTGGCAGCGCGCGCTGCGCTTCGGCAACGGTGTGCTGGGCGCGGACAAGTACGAGCGCTACCTCGAGTACCACCGGGCCACCGGGAGCGTGGAGGCTCCCATGACGGAGCGGGAGTTCTGGCGCGACTACCAGGACTGGCAGGACGCGCACCCCGAGGGGCGGTGCTGCTGAGGGGATAGCATGGACCGCTGCCGGCGGACACGGGAAAGAGGTTTCGGTGGGATTCTTCGGTGAGTACAGGGCCACGCGCCGTGACGAGCGCGAGCTCGGGGAGGGCGTCTGGCGCCGCGCGCACGACCGCTTCAAGCGGGGCCTGGACCGGTACCACCAGATCCTGGAGTCCGTGCGGGACCCCGAGCTGCGGGAGGCCGCGGTCTCCGTGGCGAACGACCTCGCGGACCTGCTGCCGCGGGTGCGTGCCGTGTGCACGGAGGCCCACCTGCGGGCTCCGTCCCAGACCCAGGACATCCCGCACTCCTCGTCCGGCTACCTCTCGGACGTCCACCGCCAGCTCTCCCGGGCCGGCAACGCCATGGCGCAGACGGCCGAGGCTCTGACCATGGCGCGCTTCGCCGCGCAGGGCACTCAGCGCTCCGGGGCTCCTGACTCCGCGTCGAGTGGGCGCGGTCTCGGGGCGGCCGGCTCTGCAGAGGGCGCGCGGGGCCCCCGGTCGGGGTCGACCACGGGGGGCGACGCCGCCGGGGCTGTGCGGCGACCCCACTCGCCGAGCTCGGGGGTCGGCTCCGTCCAGCGCCGCTTTGCGGTGGTGCAGGAGCACGTGGATTCGGCGGAGTCCCTCTTGGCGGCCCACCAGGGAGATCGAGCCGCACGCTGAGCGGGCGGCCGCCGAGGGCAGCCCTGGACTGCGGTGAGCGGAACGACTGGTCGGGCAGAGACGCGCCGAGCGGCGTCGAGCGGGCGGGCACTCCAGGTGCTGGCCAGGGGCCGTGGAGAGGTCTGCCGGGTTGTGTCCGGGCGGTGCCCCGGGACCCCTCCAGCCCTCGACCGTCTCCGGTCACCGGGAAGCGTCTCCGGGGCACCGGTGTGTCCCCTGTGGTGGACCTGGCGGCCGCCTGAGCCGCACCGTCCTGGTCGCAAGTTTATAAAACACCGTTGTGCCACGGTAGGCCTGCGCGGGATTGTTGCCGCCCCCGGTGCGTTCGCGGTGCTCATAGACTGAAGGGCGTAGCGGTGCCGACCCGAGGAGAACCATGCCCCAGCGGACGCAGAGTCCTTCGCCCACGCCGGCCACTGTCGACGACGGCGTCCTCGTCCGCCAGGGTCTCAGCTCGGACGCCGTTGCCGAGCGGATCGCCCTCGGGCTGACCAACGCGTCCTCCAGCACCACGTCCCGCAGCGTGTGGGCCATCGTCCGCACCCACGTGTTCACCCTCTTCAACCTGGTGCTGGGGCTGTGCGCGGCGGTCATCATCGCACTGGGCCGGTGGCTGGACCTGCTGTTCTGCCTGGCCGCGGTGAGCAACGTGGTGATCGGCTTCGTCCAGGAGTACTCCGCCAAGCGGCAGCTGGACAGGATCGCCCTGCTGCGCCGGGATCCCGCGCGGGTGCTCCGCGACGGTGCCACCGTTCGGATCCCCCTGGAGGAGATCGTGCTGGACGACGTCCTGCTGCTCTCCCGCGGGGACCAGGTCCCGGCGGACGCCGTGGTGCTCGAGGCGGACGGCCTGGACCTGGACGAGTCACTGCTCACGGGGGAGAACGACCCCGTGGTCAAGCGCCGGGGGGACCAGGTGTTCTCCGCCTCGAGCGTCACGGGCGGCGCGGGGAAAGTACGGGTCACGGCCGTGGGGGAGGCGTCCCACGCCTCCAGACTTGCCACCGAGGCCAGGCAGTTCGCCCCCATCAACTCGGAGCTGCGGGCCTCACTGGCTCGTGTGGTGCGGTGGCTCACCATCGCGCTGCTGCCGATCGTGGCCGTGGTGCTCAACGGGCAGATGCTGGCCGCCGGCGGGTGGCAGCACGCGTTCACCTCGGGCGGCTGGGAGGACGCCCTGGTCGCGGCCGTCTCCTCCGTGGCGTCCATGATCCCGCAGGGTCTGGCGCTCATGACCACCATCAGCTTCGCGGTGGCGGCCGTGAAGCTCGCCCGTGACGAGGTGCTGATCCAGGAGCAGCCCGCGGTCGAGGTGCTCGCCCGCGTGGACACCGTGTGCTTCGACAAGACCGGCACGCTCACGGAGGGCGGGGTCTCGTTCGACGCCGCCCGCAGCCTGACGGCCGGGGCACGCCCGTCTCCCGGCGGCGTCGGCGAGCGCCCCGCCGCCACGCCGGACCGTGGCCGCGCTGACGGTGCTCCCGGGCGGAGCGCTGCCTGCGAGGCGACCACCACAGCCTGCACCGCGGCGTCGACGTCTGCCGGGGACAGGCCCGACGGCGTCACGGGACGAGCGGCCACCGACGTGGTGACGCCCGCGCCCGACGCCGCGGCCGCGCTCGCGTGGTTCGGAGCGGACCCGCACGCGAACCCCACGGCGGCCGCGCTCGCCGAAGGCTTCGAGCACCCGAACCCGCTGCCGCCGGTGGCCGTGCTCGCCTTCTCCTCCGCCAACAGGTTCTCCGGCGTGGAGTTCCCGGACAGCGGGGCCTGGATCCTGGGTGCCCCGGAGGTGCTGCTCGCGGCGCCGGAGCACCTCGCGGCGCGGGGGCACGCGCACGCCCTGGCGGCCGCGGGAATGCGCACCATGGTGCTCTCCCACGCGCCCCACCTGGTCCTCGCGGACGAGGGCGGGGTGGACGAGAAGCCGCGCGCCGCGCAGGTGCTGCCCGCCGAGCACGAACCCCAGCTGCTGCTGACCTTCTCGGAACAGGTGCGCTCGGACGCACGGCAGACCCTCGAGTACTTCCGGGAGCAGGGTGTGGACCTGAAGGTGCTGTCCGGGGACAACCCCGCCACGGTGGCGGCGGCTGCGGCCACCGCCGGGATGGACGTCTCCCACGGGGCCGTGGACGCGAGCACGCTGCCGGAGGACGGCGAGGAGCTGCACCGCGCCGCGCTGGAGCACAGCGTGTTCGGCCGGGTGTCACCTCACCAGAAGAAGAACATGGTGCTCGGACTGCAGCGGAGCGGGCGCGTGGTGGCCATGACGGGTGACGGGATCAACGACGCCCTGGCCCTCAAGCACGCGGACCTGGGGATCGCGATGGGCAACGCCGCGCCGGCCACCAAGGCCGTGTCCCGACTCGTGCTGCTGGACGGGCAGTTCTCCCGGCTGCCCTCGGTGCTGGGTGAGGGGCGTAAGATCATCGCGAACATCGAACGGGTCACCAACCTGTTCCTCACCAAGACGGGCTTCGCGGTCATGATGGGGCTCGCGCTCGGGCTGCTGGCCTGGACCTTCCCGTTCCTGCCGCGTCAGTACTCCACGGCGGATGCGCTGATGATCGGCATCCCGTCCTTCGTGCTCACGATGCTCCCGAACACCCGCCGCTACGTCTCCGGGTACCTGCGCCGGGCCCTGCACTTCGCGCTGCCGAGCGCGGCGATCGTGACGCTCTGCGTGGTGGGTCTGAACTTCTACGAGCGCACCGTGGACCCCGCGCACAGCACGGGGGCGTTCCAGACCGCCAGCTTCATGGTGCTCGTGCTCGTGGGCCTGTGGGTGCTGTGCGTGGGCTCCCGGCCGCTCACGCCCGTGCGCCTCGCGCTGGTGCTGGCGATGTACGCGGGGCTCGTGCTGGTCCTGGTTGTGCCCCTCTCCCTGGCGTACCACCAGTTCGAGCTGCCCCACGAGTCGCTGTTCTGGGCGTCGCTGGCGATTGCGGTGGCGGGTACCGTGCTCGTGGAGATCAACTTCCGGGTGCACACGCGGTGGCTGCGGCGCACGCAGCGGGAGGCGTACCGGGAGGCGGAGAACGCCCAGCAGCAGTGACAGTTCCCGCCGGACACGCAGAACGGGCGGCCCCGAGGAATCCTCGGAACCGCCCGTTCTGTAGCCGCGGAACAGCTGCCCGGGGCCGTGTGGAGCCGCCTGCCGGAATCGAACCGGCGACCTATTCATTACGAGTGAATCGCTCTACCGACTGAGCTAAGGCGGCGTGACCGGGATGCGGACACCCCAGATGCACGCCGAAACAGTATCAGATGCCGGTCAGGCACCACCAATCACGCCTGCGCGGCGAGCTCAGCTCTGCTCGCACATGGTGCCCTCGTCCGGCAGCCGGCCCCGGAGGAAGTAGTCGTCCACGGCGTCCGTGATGCACGAGGAGCCGGAGGTGTAGGCCGTGTGGCCGTAGCCGTCGTGGGTCAGCAGACGGGCGTCCCCGAGCTGATCGGTCAGGGACTCGGCCCAGGCGTGGGGCGTGGCCGGGTCGTGGGTCGTGCCGATGACCAGGGCCGGGGTCTCCATGTCCGCGCGGTAGTCCTCGAGCGGGGTAACGGGCTCGTCCGGCCAGCCCTGGCACGCCGCAGCCCCGTAGCCCAGGTAGGGGCCGAACGTGGGGGCCTGCTGCGCCATGTCGCGGGCGGCCCGCTCCATCTGCTGGTCCGTGACCTTTGCGGAGGAGGCGTCCAGGCAGCTCACCGCGGTGAAGGCCATGGACACGTTGGAGGTGTACTCCCCGGATGGGCTGCGCCCGTGGTTGGAGTCGCTGAAGGCCATCAGGGCGTCGTAGGTCCCGTCGAAGGCCTCCTGCAGCGCGGAGTTCAGCTGGGAGTAGCCGGTGGTGGAGTACAGGGGCACCAGGATCCCCTCGATCGCGTTCGTGGCGGTCACGGTGCGCCCGTCCGACGTCTTGGCGTGCCCCTCGGAGACGGTGGCCAGCATGTCCTGGACCCGGGAGATCCCCGCGTCCACGTCCGCGCCGGCCACCGCACAGTCCTTGGTGGTCTCCTGGCAGTCGGCCACGAAGTGGCGCAGGTTGTCCTCGAATCCCTTCGCCTGCGCCAGCGCTGCGGACTGCTCGTCCAGGGTGGGGTCCACCGCGCCGTCCAGCACCATGCGTCCGGTGCGGGCGGGGAAGAGGTGGGCGTACGTGGCACCGATCTCCGTGCCGTACGAGAAGCCCAGGTAGTGCGTGGTGGGCTGCTGCAGCACCGCCCGCAGGACGTCAAGGTCCCGGGCCACGCTCTGGGTGTCCATGTGGGACACCACGGCCGAGGAGTTCTGGTGGCACTTCTCGCCGACCTCCCGGGAGCTCGCCCGCAGCTCCTCGAGGGACTGCTTCTCGGGGTCGAACGCGGGTTCGGAGCGCCACTCGTCCATCTCACGGTCCGTGAGGCACTCGATGCCGTCCGAGCGGTCCACCCCGCGCGGGTCGAAGCCCACGAGGTCGTACTCCCTGCGCATGTCCTTGGAGGAGAAGTAGTCCGCGGACGCCATCATGTCCACGCCCGAGCCGCCGGGGCCACCGGGGTTGAGGAACAGGGTTCCGGCGGCGTCCCCGTCCGAGGCCTTCAGCCGCGCGATCTCCACGGTGGTGTCGCCGGCGTCCGGGTGGGCGTAGTCCACGGGCACCGTGACGCCGGCGCACTCCAGGCCCCGGGGGAACTCCTGCTTCTGGGAGGTCTTCTCGCACTCGCCCCACTGCGGGGTCTGCGTGTAGAACCGCGTCAGCGCAGGATCCGTGCCGGCCGCGACCTCCGGGTCGGCGCTGCCGCTGGCGTCGGACGCCCCGGTGCCCGCGCTCGAGCACGCGGACAGGGACAGCGCGGCCGCGCACAGCAGGACGAGCGCGCGGTGGGGAAGTCTGCGGTTCACGGGGTCCTCTCGGCGGGTCAGACGATGGAGACCATCATGGCCTCGAACGCCAGCTGCGCGCTCACGTTCGTGCGGATCCTCCGGCGCGTCTCACTGATCACGTCGATCGTGTGCAGTGTCTGCTCCGCGGCGGTGTTGGTGGCGTAGCCGCGGATCTGATCGCTCAGGTGCACGTTGATCAGGGGCATTCCGGTGTCCAGCTGCACGCTCAGCACGTCCCGGTAGAACGTGGTGAGGTCGATCAGGAACCGGTCCAGGGTGTCGGTCTGGATCCGGCGGGAGCGGCGCTTCTGATCCGCCTCCAGCCGGTTGAGGGCCCCCCGGATGGCGGGAGGAACCCGACCCGTCTCGGGGGCGCCCAGGGACACGAGCAGCTGGGCCCGCTCCTCGTCGTTGCGGGCCTCCGCGTCCGCCGCGGACTCGTCCACGGCCAGGCGGTGCAACCGGTCCGCCGCGCGGACGGCCTGGGTGACCCCGCGCATGGACAGGGGGAGGGAGACGACCTCCTGCCGACGGGTGCGGGCGTCGTCGTACAGGGCGAGGCGCGTGGCCACGCCCACGTGGCACTGGGCGAGCCGCGCGCACTCCACGGCACGCTCCTCGGTGACGCCGTGGCGGGCCACGAGCAGCCGGGCGACGTCCTCGGGGGAGGGGACCTTGAGGGTCACGGCGCGGCACCGGGAGCGGATGGTCACGAGCACGTCCATGGGGGAGGGTGCGCACAGCAGCCAGATGGTGTGCGGGGGCGGCTCCTCGATGCTCTTGAGCATCACGTTGGAGGTGCGCTCCGTCATGCGGTCGGCGTCCTCCACGATCATGATGCGCCAGGAGCCCACGGACGGCCGGTCCTGAGCCCGCACCACGAGCTCACGGGCCTCCTCGATGCTGATCTGGGGGTTCTCCGTGACGAAGTTGGTGACGTCCGCGTGGGTGCCGGCGAACGCCGTGCGGCACGCGTGGCACTGCCCGCACCCGGTGCCGTGCTCGCACAGCAGCGCGGCCGCCAGCGCGCGTGCTGCGGTGGAGCGGCCCGAACCGGGTGGGCCCGTGAACAGCCAGGCGTGGGTGGGCTCGTTGTCCCGCGCGGCGCGCTGCAGCTGCTCCACCACGCGGGGCTGCCCCACGACCTCGTCCCACACGCTCACAGTGCCCCTCCCGGGGTTCCGGGCAGCAGCGGCGCCACGCGAGCTGCCACCGCGCGCGTGATCGCCTCGACGGGCTCGGCCGCGTCCAGCACCAGGTACCGCTCGGGGCTGCGGGCGGCCAGCTCGAGGAACGCCGCGTTCACGGCGTGGTGGAAGGCGCGGTCCTCGGCCTCCATGCGGTCCACGGCCACGCCGCGGTGGTGACGTCGGGCCTCGGCGGTGGCCGGGTCCACGGCCAGGACCACCGTGAGCTGCGGGACCAGTCCCTGCAGGGCCCACTGGTTCAGCTCGAGCACGTGCTCGGTGCCCAGACCCCGCCCCGCTCCCTGGTACGCCACGGAGGAGTCCACGAACCGGTCGCACAGCACGATCTCGCCGCGCTCCAGGGCGGGCCGGATCATGCGGGACACGTGGTCCGCGCGGGCGGACGCGAACAGCAGGGCCTCCGTGGCGGCGTCGACCGGTGCGTGGGAGGGGTCCAGCACGAGAGCCCGCACAGCCTCGGCGAGCGGCGTGCCCCCGGGCTCGCGCGTGCACGTGACCGCGTGCCCGGCACGGCGCAGGGCCACGGCGAGGGCACTGACCTGGGTGGACTTCCCGGCGCCGTCACCGCCTTCGAACACGATGAGCGCCCCGCGCGTTGAATCCTTCACGCGCACCACTCTAGCCAGCGTCCCCGACACCCTCGGGTCCCGCCCGGGGCTGGGCAGGCAGCACGGCACGGGCCCACGGTCGTAGGCTGACGGGCATGTACAAGGACACCCTGGTGGTGACGGGCGGGCGCCCCGAGCCCCTGCACGACGCCCCCGTGAACCCTCCCGTGGTGCTGAGCTCCACGTACCGGGGGACGGGGGAGGTCGCGGACGGCGACCGCTCCTACGCGCGCTCTTCCAACCCCACGTGGGAGGCGTTCGAGGAGGTCCTGGGGCGGCTCGAGGGCGCGCCCTGCCCGGCGCTGTCCCACGCATCGGGGATGGCCGCGATCTCTGCGGTGCTGAGCCTCGTGCCGGTGGGCGGCACGGTGGTGGTGCCGCGGCACAGCTACCAGGGCACTCTGCAGCTGGCCCGGCGCCTGCAGGACCGCGGGATCCTCACCGTGCGTGCCGTGGACATCGCGGACACCACCGCCGTGCTCCGCGCCCTGGCCGGCGCGGACCTGCTGTGGGTCGAGAGCCCCACCAATCCCATGCTGGAGGTCGCCGACCTCCCCGTGCTGCTCACGGGCGCCCGTGCGCGGGGCGTGCTCACGTGCGTGGACAACACGTTCGCCACGCCGCTGCTGCAGCAGCCGCTCGCGCTCGGCGCGGACCTCGTGGTGCACTCGGCCACCAAGTACCTGTCGGGGCACTCGGACGTCCTCATGGGTGCCGTGGTGTGCGCGTCACCCGAGCTGCGGAGCCGACTCCACACCCAGCGCACGCTGGAGGGCGGCATCCCGGGCCCCTTCGAGTCGTGGCTCGCCCTGCGGGGGCTGCGCACGCTCGCGGTGCGCCTCGAACGCGCCGTGGCGAGCGCGGCGGTGCTCGCCCGGAGGCTCCAGGAGCACCCCGCCGTGGCCCGGGTGCGCTATCCCGGCCTGCCGGGCGATCCCGGGCACCAGCGCGCCGCCGCGCAGCTGACGGGCGGCTTCGGCGCGGTGCTCTCGGTGGTGCTGCACGACGACGCCGCCGCGGCCGAGCGCCTCGTCGCCGGCCTGCGCGTGTGGACCCCCGCCACGTCGCTCGGCGGTGTGGAGTCCCTCGTGGAGAGACGGCGCCGGCACCCGGAGGAGCCGACCACCGTTCCCGAGAACCTGCTGCGGCTGTCGGTGGGGATCGAGAACGTGGAGGACCTGTGGAGCGACCTCGCCGCGGGGCTCGACGCGCTCGCCGATCGGTAGACTGCTCCCGTGACTTCTTACCCGTGGGCCCTCACTCTGGCGAACTACCTGGACTACGCCATCACCGTGGTGGTGGCGGTGCTCGCCCTCCTCGCGGCACTCGACTGCGTGCGGCGCTCCCCGGTGCAGTTCGAACGGGCGTGGAAGCGCACCAAGTCCTTCTGGCTGGCCCTCACGGGCGGTGCCGCCGTGGTCACCGTGTTCAGCGCGGTCTTCTCCACCCTGTCGATCCTGCGGGTGGGCATCCCGGGGACCGGGTCGCTGATCCTCATGCTCATTGCGGCCACGATCGCCGGTGTGTACTTCGCAGACGTGCGCCCCGCCGTGGCGGGGGAGTCCAAGAAGCCCGGGTCCTGGTGACGCGGACGAACACACTGCGCTGAGCGCCCGGACAGCGTGGTCCGTCGGGCCCCCTGGGATCCAGCGGGGTCCACGCTCGGAACAGTGCCGCGCACGGCTCAGTGCGGCGCCACCGCATCCCACGGCACCGTGAGCTCACCGAGTCGCCACCGCGCGGGTCCGTGCAGCACGGGCCATCCGGTGAACTTCAGATCGCGGCACATCGCGTTCCAGCGCTGCCGCGGCCCGAACGGTGACAGTGCGGCGTTCGCCAGCCAGGCGGCGTCGGCGGCGGCCAGGAGGTCGTGGACGCGCTCACCCAGCACGTTGCGGTGGATCAGGACCTTGGGCAGCCGGGCGGCCACGTCCGAGGGCAGCGCGAAGGCGCCCGGGCGCATGCTGACGGTGAAGGTCTGCGGCCCCTGGGCGGTGCAGCACAGCCACGTGGCCAGCCGCCCCAGCTCGTCGCACGTGCCGTCCATGAGCACACCGCCCGGCGCCAAGCGGGAGCACGCGAGCTCCCACGCCGCCGGCACGTCCTCGACCGGGTACTGGCGCAGCACGTTGAACGCGCGCACGAACACCGGCGACCGTGCGCCGGTGGGAATCTCGAAACCGCCGCGCTGGAACGACAGCCCCGGGCGGGCGTGGGACTGTGCGCCGGCCACGCGGGCCGGGTCGATCTCGATCCCCGTGAGCTCCACGTCCTGCCGGACGGTGCGGGCGCGCTCCCACAGCTCCACTGTGGTCACGGGGGCGGCCCCGAAGCCCAGGTCCACCAGCAGGGGATCGGCGGCGCCGCGGAGCACGGGGGCCAGCACGCCCGTGAGGTAGCGGTCCGCGCGGCGCAGCCGGTTGGGGTTGGTGGTGCCCCTGGTGACGGATCCCACGGGGCGCTGCTGAAGGGGCACACGGCCACTGTACGTCCGGTGCGCGTCGCCCGTTCCCCCGCGTGGTCAGGGGTGGAACAATGGAGCCATGGCTAACGAATCAGCGACTTACAAGCTCATCCTCCTGCGCCACGGCCAGTCCGAGTGGAACGAGAAGAACCTCTTCACCGGCTGGGTGGACGTCCCCCTCACGGAGAAGGGGCGCGCCGAGGCCACCCGGGGCGGCGAGCTCATGGCCGAGAACCAGCTGCTGCCGGACGTGGTCCACACGTCCCTGCTGCGCCGCGCGATGAACACCGCCAACCTCTCGCTGGACGCCGCGGACCGGCTGTGGATCCCCGTGAAGCGCTCGTGGCGTCTCAACGAGCGCCACTACGGTGCGCTGCAGGGCAAGAACAAGGCCGAGATCCGCGAGGAGTACGGCGAGGAGCAGTTCATGACCTGGCGCCGCTCCTACGACACCCCGCCGCCCGAGCTGGACGACTCCTCCGAGTGGTCGCAGGCCGGGGACCCCCGCTACGCGGACGTGGCCAACCTGCCCCGCACCGAGTGCCTCAAGGACGTGCTGGAGCGGTTCATGCCGTACTGGGAGGAGCAGGTCATCCCCGACCTCAAGGCCGGGAAGACCGTCCTGGTGGCCGCGCACGGCAACTCCCTGCGCGCCCTGGTCAAGCACCTGGACGGGATCTCGGACGAGGAGATCGCCGGGCTCAACATCCCCACGGGCATCCCGCTGTACTACGGACTGGACCAGAACCTGAAGCCCGTGACCCCGGGCGGTCGCTACCTGGATCCGGACGCCGCCGCGGAGTCCATCAAGGCCGTGGCCAACCAGGGCAAGAAGTAGGGGTCACCATCCCATGACGAAGGCCCCGCCCGAAAGGGCGGGGCCTTCGTCGAGAACGGGCCGGGGCCCGCAGGATCACTCCCCGGCGTCGGTGCCGTAGTGTCCGTGGCCCGTGGGGTGGGTGTCCGTAGCGGGCGCCCAGTCCCCGGTCACCAGGTAGGACACCTTGCGAGCCACCGAGACCCCGTGGTCGCCGATGCGCTCGAGGTAGCGGGAGGCCAGGGTCACGTCCACCGCGGTGGGCACGGAGGAGTCCCACTCCGGGGCGGCGAGCATCTCGAAGACCTGCTGGTGCTTGAGGTTCAGCTCCGACTTCAGCGCGAAGATCTCGTCCGACTGGCTGATGTCGCGGTTGCCCAGCACGGAGATCACGCGGGAGATCAGCTTGAGGTCGATCTCGAACATCTCGTCGAAGTGGGCGCGCATGGCCTCGGGCAGGACGGGCTCGGGGAAGCGCAGCCGGGCCAGCTGGGCCAGGTGGCGGGCCAGATCCCCCATGCGCTCCAGGGAGGCGCTCATGCGCAGGGCGCCCACGATCATGCGCAGGTCGGAAGCCACGGGGGCCTGCAGGGCCAGGATGTCGATGGAGCGCTCGTCCAGGTCGTTCTGCAGGAAGTCGATGCGGGCGTCGTTGGAGATGACCTCCTCGGCCACCTGGATGTCGGCGTCGAGGAAGGCGGTTCGGGCGCTGGCCAGTGCCTGCTGCACGAGCGTGGCGATCTGGATCAGTTCTTCACCGACCTGGTGGAGCTCGGCCTGGAAAACCTTGCGCACAGGGGCGTCCTTTCATTCACGGCAGTTCTTGGTCCCGTAGCCTACGCGTCTCGAGCGGGTCGGGTGCCACCGGGGGAGCGGTGCGACGACGTCGCACACGTCTCACCAGGTTCACAGGCGGTCGTGAACGCGCCGCCATCCTGAGGTGAACGTTGGCTGAACCGGGTGGCCGGACCGGTCGATCGGGGGCTCCGCGCCGACCCGGGAGTCTAAGCTGACACCGTGAGCGAGACGACGATTGCCCTGCTGGCCGGGTTCATCGGCTTCCTGCTCGGCATCAGCGGACTGATCGCCGTGCGGGTGAGCCAGCGCCGTCGTCATGCTTATGCGGACGTCCAGGAGCCCACCCTGCCGGAGGGCACCGCGGAGATCCTCGCGGCACTCGGACTCGCCTACGTGGTGGTGGACGGCGTGGACGGCGTGGTCCGGGCCTCTCCCGCGGCGTACGCGTACGGCATCGTGCGCGGGCACACCGTGGTGCACCAGGAGCTCCTGGACATGGTCCGCAGCACCCGGCGCAACGGCGTGGTGGAGGAGAAGCGGCTGGAGCTGACCCGCGGCCAGCTGCAGCGGGGCGTGATCGTGCTCGACATCCGGGTGGTGACCATTGCGGACGAGTACATCCTGCTGCTCGCAGACGACCAGACCGAGATCGTGCGCGCGCAGTCCATCCGCAACGACTTCGTGGCCAACGTCTCCCACGAGCTGAAGACCCCCGTGGGCGCCGTCAGCCTGCTGTCCGAGGCCATCGAGGACGCGGCGGCGGACCAGGACTCCGTGCGGCACTTCGCCGCGAGCCTGCAGCGGGAGTCACGGCGGCTGAGCGCGCTCGTGCAGGACATCATCGAGCTCTCCCGGCTGCAGGGCACGGACGTGGTGTCCAAGGGCACCGCGGTGGCCCTGAACCGCACCGTGGGCGAGGCCGTGGACCGCAACCGGCTGGCGGCGGAGACCAGGCACATCGAGGTCAAGGTGGGCGGCCGGATCCAGACCCCCGTGTTCGGGGACCCGGACATGCTCGTCACCGCCGTGCGCAACCTCATCGACAACGCCGTGCGGTACTCCCCGGAGCACACCCGGGTGGGCGTGGGGCTGCGGGAGCGCGACGGCATGGCGCAGATCACGGTCACGGACCAGGGGCCGGGGATCTCGGAGACCGAGCAGGACCGGATCTTCGAGCGCTTCTACCGGGTGGACAGCGCACGCTCGCGCCAGACCGGGGGCACCGGGCTGGGGCTGAGCATCGTCAAGCACGTGATGGCGCAGCACGGCGGAGAGGTCTCCGTGTGGTCCCAGCCGGGCCGGGGCTCCACGTTCACCCTGCAGATCCCCCTCATGGAGGATCCCGACGAACAGAACGGGCCGCCACCGTCCGGTGGCGCGCACCGAAGACAGCGAGTGGAGGAACGCGCGTGACCCAGATTCTGATGGTGGAGGACGAGGAGTCCCTGAGCGACCCCCTGGCCTATCTCCTGGGGCGTGAGGGCTTTGACGTCACGGTCGTGGCGGACGGTGTCCGCGCCGTGGCGGAGTTCGACCGATCGGGCGCGGACCTCGTGCTCCTGGACCTCATGCTCCCGGGCCAGTCCGGGACCGAGGTCTGCAAGCAGATCCGGCAGCGCTCCACGGTGCCGATCATCATGCTCACGGCCAAGGACGCGGAGATCGACAAGGTGCTCGGTCTGGAGCTCGGCGCGGACGACTACGTCACCAAGCCGTACTCCTCCCGCGAGCTGGTGGCCCGCATCCGGGCCGTGCTGCGGCGTCGTGCGGAGCCCGAGGAGCTGATCACCGCCACCGTGGCCGCGGGGCCCGTGCGGATGGACGTGGAGCGGCACGTGGTGCACGTGGGCGGCGAGCCCGTGGCCATGCCGCTCAAGGAGTTCGAGCTGCTGGAGATGCTGCTGCGCAACGCCGGCAGGGTGCTGACCCGCGGGCAGCTGATCGACCGGGTGTGGGGCTCCGACTACGTGGGGGACACCAAGACCCTGGACGTGCACATCAAGCGGCTGCGCTCCAAGGTGGAGCCGGACCCCTCCGCACCGCAGCACATCGTGACGGTGCGGGGGCTGGGCTACAAGTTCGAGGCCTGAGCGCGCCGCGGGTTCATGAGGGCTCCGGGCACCACTGGGGCCCGGTGAGAGCGGGGCCAGTGCACGAGCGCACCGGGCACAGACGGAGGGGTCGCACCCGCGCGGGTGCGACCCCTCTGGTGGTCACGGCAGCAGCGCCGTCACGGGTGGGTCAGTGACCGCCCTCGGAGTGGCCCTCCGGGGCCTTGGTGTTGGAGGGGTTGGCCGGAGTGGTGGGAGCGCCACCCGGAACGAAGGAGGCGTAGCGCGGGTAGGTGTGGTCCAGCACGGGCACGGAGGCGTTGCTGTCCTGGCCGTCCGCGGTGAACGAGGTGTCCACCATCAGGCCGGGGTCCGCGCCGGCCTTGTCCAGCATCACGGGCTTGGACTTCTCCAGGACGACCTCCTGGTTGGCGGGGACCTCGATCGTGGCCGTGGCGCCGTCCGCGTCCATGGTGACGGTCTGGGCGGTGTCGCCGTTGTTGATCACGGTGCCGAGCACACGGCCCTGGGAGTCCGCGTCCTCCGCGACCACGAGCACGTTGCGCAGCTGGACGTCGCCCAGGTCCATCTGCACACCGTCCGCCGGGGCGTAGGTGTCTGCGGTGGCCTGAGGGCTGATGTACGCGCATCCGCTCACGCCGGTCAGGACGGCAAGCGCTGCCGCGCCCAGTCCGAGCTGCTGCAACTTCTTGTGGGCGGCGTTCTTCACGGCACGAACTCCTCGGGCTCTCTGACGGTGGGACTCAATCTCCGGCCAGTCTATCGGTTTGGCCACGGATCGTCTGCAACCCCGCGCCGCTCGTGGCGTGGTCTCCCGGGACCGCAGGACGCCCCGCGGGCGGCCGGGATCGAGGAATCGGGCATCATACACCGTGGTAGACTTGGCGGGCTGAAAGGGGTTTGTGCATGGTTTTCGAGGTTGGCGAAACGGTCGTCTATCCGCACCACGGTGCGGCGACCATCGAGGAGATCAAGACTCGCACCGTCAAGGGTGAAGAGAAGATGTATCTCCGGCTCAAGGTGACCCAGGGGGACCTCATGATCGAGGTCCCGGCGGAGAACGTGGACCTCGTGGGCGTCCGTGACGTCGTGGACGAGGACGGTCTCAAGCAGGTCATCGCGGTCCTCCAGGCGCAGGACGCGGAGGAGGCCTCCAACTGGTCCCGCCGCTACAAGGCCAATCTCGAGAAGCTCGCCTCCGGTGACGTCCTCAAGGTTGCCGAGGTCGTCCGCGACCTCTGGCGCCGCGACCGCGGCAAGGGCCTCTCCGCCGGCGAGAAGCGCATGCTGACCAAGGCCCGCCAGATCCTCACCTCCGAGCTGGCGCTGGCCAAGAAGATCGACGAGGAAGAGGCGGAGAAGCGCCTGGACGACATCCTGTCCGCGGCCTGATCCCCGCCCTTCCGTGACGCACCACCACGATCTCGCGAGCCCGTCCGTACCGGACGGGCTCGCTGTCGTTGTCGTGGCCGCCGGTTCCGGCACGCGGCTCGGGTACGGCATGCCCAAGGCGCTCGTGCCCGTGGCCGGCCGCCCGCTGCTGGAGCACGCGCTCGCCACGGTGCGCGAGGCGCTTCCCGAGGCCGCGCTGCTCGTGACAGTTCCTGCGGGCGACACCGAGCTCACCGCGGTGGCGTCAGCGTGCGGTGCGCGCGCGGTCACGGGCGGTGCCACGCGCGCCCAGTCGGTGGCCCGTGCCCTCGCGGAGCTGCCCCCCGGAGCCACACGGGTCCTGGTGCACGACGCCGCTCGCTGCCTAACCCTGCCCGCCGTGTTCGAGCGGGTGGTCGCCGCCCTGCAGAACGGCGCGGAGGCCGTGGTGCCGGTGGTCGAGGTGACGGACACCGTGCGCGGCGTGGACTCCCACGGGTGCAGCACCGGCACAGTGGACCGGGCGGGACTGCGGGCCGTCCAGACGCCCCAGGGGTTCGACCGCGCACTGCTGGAGCGCGTGAACGAGGCCGCGGGGCTGCTGCCCGACCGCCGAGCGGAGGATCCCGCGGGCATCACGGACGACGCCAGCCTGGTGGAGCGGTTCGCCCCGGAGCACCCCGTGGTCCTCGTGGCCGGGGACGTCGAGTCTTTCAAGGTCACCCGCCCCCTGGACCTGCTGCTGGCACGCGCCGTGGTGGACTCGCGGGGCTGAGGCCGAGCCGAGCCCCCTCCTGTGGTCACCCGCCCTCGGCGCGCGCCCCCTGGTGCTCGTCGGCCGTGGCGTTCGACGTCGGGACGTGAGGCCACCGGCTCCTCTGCTTCCCGGTTCATCCGCGACAATGGGCGCATGGCTCTCGAACCCCACCAGTCCGCCGCACCCGCCTCAGAGACCGGCGCAGGCCTCCCGTACCCCCTGCCCCTCGTGGGGGTGGGGGTGGACGTGCACGCCTTCGGGCCGGAAGGCACCCCGCTGTGGATCGGGGGTCTGCACTGGCCCGGGGAACGCGGACTGAGCGGCCACTCGGACGGGGACGTGGTGGCCCACGCCGCCGCGGACGCCGTGTTCTCGGCCGCGGGGGTGGGAGATCTCGGGGCGCACTTCGGCACGGACCGCCCGGAGTTCGCCGGGGCCTCCGGGTGCCGGATCCTCGCGGAGGCCGTGCGGATCGTGGCGGAGGCCGGGTTCACGGTGGGCAACATCTCGGTGCAGCTGGTGGGCAACCGCCCCAAGTTCTCGCCCCGCCGGGAGGAGGCGGCCGCGGTGCTCTCCGAAGCCGCGGGCGCACCCGTGCACCTCAGTGCCACCACCACGGACACCCTTGGGCTCACCGGCCGCGGGGAGGGCATCGCCGCGATCGCCACGGCCCTGGTGGTGCGCACCTCCTGAGCGCCGGAGCGCCGTCGTGCGCGTTGGGTGCCCCGCTAGACTGGTCCGGTGACTCTGCGCTTTTACGACACCGCGTCCGCGACCATCAAGGACTTCGTCCCCGTCCACCCCGGGGAGGCCCGGCTGTACTACTGCGGGGCCACGGTGCAGGGGGCGCCGCACATCGGCCACGTGCGCTCCGCCCTGGTGTTCGACGTGCTCGCGCGCTGGCTGCGCTTCCGCGGCCTGGAGGTCACGACGGTCCGCAACGTCACGGACATCGACGACAAGATCCTGGTGAACTCCCGCGCGTCCTACGACCAGGATTACCGCGGCGAGCACGCCCGGGAGCCGTGGTGGGCGCTGGCCTACCGTTTCGAGGGCGTGTTCGGGCAGGCGTACGCGGCGCTCGGCATCGACCGCCCCACGTACGAGCCGCGCGCCACGGGCCACGTGCCCGAGATGCACGCCCTGATCCAGGAGCTGATCGACGCCGGGCACGCCTACCCGGCCACGGACGGCTCCGGGGACGTGTACTTCGACGTCCGCTCGTGGCCGCGCTACGGGGAGCTGACCCGGCAGCGGGTCGAGGACATGCAGGACGCCCCGGACGCCGATCCCCGCGGCAAGCGGGATCCCCGGGACTTCGCCCTGTGGAAGGGCCACAAGGAGGGTGAGCCGCTCACGGCCTCCTGGGACTCCCCGTGGGGCCGCGGCCGCCCGGGCTGGCACCTGGAGTGCTCCGCGATGGCAGACAAGTACCTCGGTGCCCACTTCGACATCCACGGCGGCGGGCTGGACCTGCGCTTCCCGCACCATGAGAACGAGCTCGCCCAGTCCGCGGCCGCCGGCCGGGAGTTCGCCAACTTCTGGCTGCACAACGGCCTGGTCACGTACCAGGGCGAGAAGATGTCCAAGTCGATCGGCAACACGGTCTCCCCGCAGGACATGCTGCGCGAGGCGCGTCCGCTCGCGGTGCGCTACTACCTGGGCCAGGCCCACTACCGCTCCGTGCTGGACTACCGGCCCACCTCACTGCAGGAGGCCACCGCCGCGGTGGAGCGCGTGGAGTCCGTGCTGCGCTCGGCCCGCGCCGCAGGGCTCGGCCTGGACTGGGACGCGCAGGACGTGCCCGAGGAGTTCGTGGCCGTGATGGACGACGACCTCAACGTCCCGCGCGCGCTCGCCGTGCTGCACGAGACGGTGCGCGCGGCCAACTCGGCACTCGCCGCGGGAGAGCACCGCGCGGCGCAGCCGCTCGTCGCGGCGGTCGCCGGGATGTCGGACGTCCTCGGGCTGCTGCCGCTCATGGCGCTCGACGCCGCCGGGGACGCGAGCGGCGCGGAGCACCGTGCGCTGGACGCCCTCGTGCAGGACCTGCTGGCGCGCCGGGCCGCGGCACGCGAAGCCCGGGACTGGGCCCTCGCGGACACCATCCGGGACCAGCTGGCGGCCGCGGGCGTCGTCGTCAAGGACGGTGCCCAGGGGTCCGCGTGGTCCGTGGAATCCTGACGCTGACCTAAACTGGACCCAGATCGCCGACCACCCCGGGGCGGCCCTCTGGCCGTGACCCGTGACAGACACGGAAGTGAAGACCATGGCCCAGAACAGCCGCCCCGGAGCAGTCCGCAAGAAGAAGAAGGGCCCGGTCGTGGGAAGCGGCGGGCAGCGCCGCAAGGGCCTCGAGGGCCGTGGGCCCACGCCCAAGGCGGAGGACCGGGTCTACCACAAGGCCTACAAGGCCAAGCAGGCCGCGGCCCGCAAGCAGCAGAACCAGCCGCGCCGTCCGCAGCGCTCGGGCACGGGTCCCATCAAGGAGGACCTCGTCACGGGCCGCAACTCGGTGCTCGAGGCGCTGCGCGGGGGTGTCCCCGCCAAGACGCTGTTCATCGCGTCCAAGATCGAGGTGGACGACCGCGTCAAGGACATCCTGCAGCTGTGCGCCGAGCGCCAGGTGCCCACCCTGGAGGCCTCCCGCGGGGAGCTGGACCGGCTCTCGGCGGACGCCATCCACCAGGGCGTGGTGCTGCAGGTGCCGCCGTACGAGTACCAGGACGCGGACGAGCTCGCGGCCTCCCTCATGCGGGGCGCGGACCAGGGGCACCCGCCCCTGCTGGTCGCGGCGGACGGCATCACCGACCCCCGCAACCTGGGCGCAATCATCCGCAGCGTCTCCGCGTTCGCCGGGGACGGTGTGATCCTGCCCGAGCGCCGCTCCGCCGGGGTCACCGCCACCGCGTGGAAGACCAGCTCGGGTGCCGCCGCGCGCGTGCCCGTGGCCAAGGCCACCAACCTCACGCGGACCCTGGAGAACTGCAAGAAGCAGGGATACTTCGTGGTGGGCCTGGACGGCGGCGGGGACATGTCCCTGCCGCAGCTCGAGCTGGCCACCGAGCCTCTCGTGGTGGTCGTGGGCTCGGAGGGCAAGGGGCTCTCCCGCCTGGTGACCGAGCACTGCGACGCGATCGTGTCCATCCCCATCGAGTCCGCCATGGAGTCGCTCAACGCCTCCATGGCCGTGGGGATCACGCTGTACGAGATCGCGCGCCGGCGTGCAGGCGCGTAGCCACCCGCTGGGGGTCCACCCCTCGCGGTCCGGGGACGGCACGGCCAACGTGGCCGTCCACGCGCCCGGACTGGACGCGGTGGACCTCGTGTTCCAACGCCCGGGGGAGACCTGGCAGCGGCTGCGGCTGGAGGGCGAGAACCACGGCACCCACTACGCCACTGTGCCCCGGCCGCGCAACGTCCCCGCTCAGGAGATGACGCCCGAGGAGATCGCCCGGGACGTGTGTCCCGCCATGCCCGAGGGCACCCGCTACGGGTTCGTCGCAGCGGCGCCGGCAGGGACCCCCGCGCCGGACCCTGCCGTGGAACCCGTGCTGCTGGACCCCTACGGGCGGGGACTCGAGCGCGTGGCTCCACCCAGCGGCGTCGTCAACCCCGGCCCGGACGCGTACGGCGGCATGTACGTGTCCGTGGTGACCGCCCAGAACCACACGTGGCAGGACGAGTCCCGACCCACCCCACCGTGGCGGGACACCGTGGTCTACGAGGCGCACGTCAAGGGCCTCACCATGCTCCACCCCGAGATCCCGCACGACCTCCGGGGAACCTACGCGGGTCTCGCGCACCCCGTGGTGCTGGAGCACCTGCGCGGCCTGGGAATCACCGCCGTGGAGCTCCTCCCCGTGCACGCGCACCTGGACGAGCAGCACCTCACCGCGAACGGGCTCACCAACTACTGGGGATACAACACCCTGAGCTTCTTCGCCCCGCACGCCGGCTACGCCACGGCGGCCGCGCAGGCCGCCGGGCCCACGGCGGTGCTCGACGAGTTCAAAGCCGCGGTGGACGCACTGCACGGGGCCGGGCTGCAGGTGTTCCTGGACGTGGTCTACAACCACACCGCCGAGGGCGGCCCGGACCAGCGGGCCTACTGCTGGCGGGGGCTGGGGGACCGCGCGTACTACCGGCACGACCAGCACGGCGCGTCCGTGGACGTCACGGGCTGCGGCAACTCCATGGACTTCTCCAACCCGCAGGTGGTGCGCATGGCGCTGGACTCCCTGCGCTACTGGGTCACCGAGTGCCACGTGGACGGCTTCCGCTTCGACCTGGCGCCCGAGCTCGGACGGGACGAGCACCACCACTTCACGCGCAGCCACCCGTTCTTCGTGGCGGTGGCCGCGGACCCCGTGCTGCAGGGCGTGCGGATGATCTCCGAGCCGTGGGACGTGGGCGCCGGCGGCTGGCAGACGGGGCGCTTCCCGGTGGGGTGGGCGGACTGGAACGACCACTACCGGGACACCGTGCGGGACTTCTGGCTCGCTGGCCAGCGCACCATGCGCCGCGGCGGAGGAGGGGGCACGGCGGCCCGCCTCGCTGGGGCGATGTCCGGTTCCGCGGAGCTGTTCGCCCCGCACGGGCGCAGCACCCTGGCGTCCGTCAACTTCGTCACGGCCCACGACGGGTTCACGCTCTACGACCTCACGGCGTACGACGCCAAGCACAACGAGGCCAACCTCGAGAACAACGCGGACGGCACCAACGACAACCACTCGTGGAACCACGACCACGAGGGGTTCGCCCCGGACGTCCGGGTCCGCGCCGCCCGGGCCGCCACGGCGCGGAACATGATGGCCACCCTGCTCTTCTCCCAGGGGATACCCATGATCACCGCGGGCGACGAGTTCCTGCGCACCCAGGACGGCAACAACAACGCGTACTGCCAGGACAACAGGCTCTCCTGGGTGGACTGGCGCCCCACACCCCTGGCGCGCTCGATGTTCCGCACCACCCAGCGGCTGATCCGCGCCCGGCGTGCGTTCCTCGCGGGTCAGCCCCGGCAGTTCCCCACGCGTCCCGAGGACGTGGTGCTGCTCTGGTACGCGAGCACCGGGGAGCACATGACGGCGGAGCGGTGGCAGACCGACGGGGAGCGGGCGCTGCAGGTGGTCATCGCCGCGCGCGGGGGAGACCTCGCGGGGCTCTTCGTGCTCAACGGCACGCAGGCACCGGTGAACGCCGTGCTGCCCCTGCTCGAGTCCCCGCACCACGACGACGCCGCCGCGCTGCCGCCGCGGGAGGCCACCTTCCGTCTCGTGCTCGCCACGGACCCCCAGCTGGACGAGCTCACGGGCAACCGCTGGCACACCGGGGACACGGTGGAGGTGCCCGCGCAGAGCGTCGCCATGTTCGCCGTCACCTGACGCGGCGGGTGCACGTGCGAGAACGCCCCCTCCCGCCCAACCGGTGCTCCGGTGCGGCAGGGGGCGTTCTGCGTGCTGCGGGAGCTCAGTCCGCGGCGTTGCTCACGAGCGCCAGCTCGGCCGGATCGGCCAGCTCGTCGTGCCGGGGCAGCACCCGCACCGTGTAGCCGAACGGCCCGGAGCGGTCGATCGTGATCGGGCCGCTGAACTGCACGCGGCCCGCCCCGAGGTCCTTGACCGGGGCCAGCACGGCGTAGGAGCGCTCGTGCAGGTGGTCGGACTCGCTCACCCGGCCGTAGCCCACCTGGACGGTGACGTCCTCGGGGGACAGAGGGCCGAGGTCCACGTACGCGCTGATGCCCAGTTCGTCCCCGATCTGCGGCTCCTGGTGCACACCCTGCGCGTCCACGTGCTCCACGCGGACCCGGGGCCACGCCTCCCGCACCCGTTCGATCCAGTGGGCCGTGGCGCGTGCGGCGGCGCCGTCGTCCGCGGCCGCCCGGCGCCCGGACACGCTGGCCGGGACGTAGAGCTGCTCCACGTAGTCGGTGAGCATGCGTCGGGAGGACACCCGAGGACCGAGGGTCGCCAGCGTGTGCCGCACCATGGCGAGCCACTGGTGCGGGACGGCGGCGGAGGGGCTCTGCGCGGTGTCGGCCTCCGGCGTGGCGGTCGCGGTCCCGGACGTCTCGCCGTAGAAGCGCGGCGCCACGTGGCTCTCGATCAGCTCGTAGAGGGCCGCGGCCTCCACGTCGTCGCGCTCGTCCGTGCTGGCCTTGCCGTCCGCGGTGGGGATCGCCCAGCCGTTCTGGCCGTCGTACATCTCGTCCCACCAGCCGTCCAGCACGGAGAGGTTCAGCCCGCCGTTGATCGCGGCCTTCATGCCGGACGTGCCGCACGCCTCGAGGGGGCGCAGCGGGTTGTTGAGCCACACGTCGCACCCCGGGAAGAGCACCCGGGCCATGGCGATGTCGTAGTTGGGCAGGAAGACGATCCGGTGGCGCACCTCGGGATCGTCCGTGAAGCGCACGAGGTCCTGGATCATCCGCTTGCCCATCTCGTCCGCGGGGTGGGACTTGCCGGCCACCACCAGCTGCACCGGGCGCTGGGGGTCCAGCAGGATGCGCTTGAGCCGTTCGGGGTCCCGCAGCATGAGCGTGAGCCGCTTGTACGTGGGGACCCGGCGGGCGAAGCCGATGGTGAGCACGTCCGGGTCCAGCACGCTCTCCGTCCAGCCCAGCTCGGCGTCCGTGGCACCGCGCTTCTTCCAGGACGCGCGGAGCCGCTCGCGGACGTCTTGCACGAGGCGCTCGCGCAGCACGCGGCGGGCGGCCCACAGCTCGGTGTCGGGGACGTCGTAGATCTTCCGCCAGCGGGCCGCGGGATCCTGGTCGTTCTCCCCGGGCTCGAGGGTCAGCGCCGCCACCTCGGGGTCGATCCACGAGGGCACGTGCACCCCGTTGGTCACGGAGGAGATCGGCACCTCGTCGGCGTCGAAGCCCTGCCACAGTCCCTGGAACATGGACCGGGACACCGCGCCGTGCAGCTTGGCCACACCGTTGGCGCGCTGGGCGAGGCGCAGGCCCATGACGGCCATGTTGAACTTGCCCGGGTCACCGCCGGGGTAGGTCTCCGCGCCGAGGTCCAGCACGTGGTCCACGGGGACGTCCGGAGCCAGGCCCGCGGCGAAGAAGTGCTCCACCTGGGCGCGCTCGAAGCGGTCGATGCCCGCGGGCACCGGGGTGTGGGTCGTGAACACGGTGCTCGCGCGCACCTGGGCGAGGGCCTCGTCCCACGTCATGGGTGCGGCTCCGGCGCCGGGGTTCATGAGCTCCTGGACCCGCTCGATGCCCAGGAAGCCGGCGTGGCCCTCGTTGCAGTGGTACACCTCGGGCGCGGGTGCTCCGGTCAGGCGGCTGTGCAGACGCAGCGCGCGCACCCCACCCATGCCCAGCAGCAGCTCCTGCTGCAGGCGGTGGTCGCTGCCGCCGCCGTACAGCCGGTCGGTGACGTTGCGGGCGGCGTCGTCGTTGTCGGGGATGTTCGAGTCGAGCAGGAGCAGGGGGACCCTGCCCACGTCCGCGCGCCAGATCTGTGCGGACAGCGAGCGCCCGTCGGGCAGGGGAAGCGTCACGCGCGCGGGTGAGCCGTCGGCCTCGCGCAGCAGGGACAGGGGGAGCTCGTCGGGGTCCAGGACGGGATAGGTCTCCTCCTGCCAGCCGTCGCGGGACAGGGACTGCTTGAAGTAGCCCGCCTGGTAGAGCAGCCCCACCCCGACCACGGGTATCCCCATGTCGGAGGCGGTCTTGAGGTGGTCGCCGGCCAGGATGCCCAGCCCTCCCGAGTACTGCGGGAGAGCGGAGGTGATGCCGTACTCGGCGGAGAAGTACGCGATCGCCGCGGGTGCGTCGTCGCCCTGGGTGCGCTGGTACCAGTGCGGCTCGCTCAGATAGGTCTCCAGGTCGGCGTCGAGAGCCCGGATGCGCGCCACGAGATCGGGGTCCTGCGAGATCTGCTGGATCTCCTCGCGGGTCAGGGACCCCAGGAGCTTGACGGGGTCCCCGTGCACGGTCTCCCACGCGTGGGGACTGAGCTCGGCGAAGAGGTCTTCGGTGGGTTTGTGCCAGGACCAGCGGAGGTTCCTGGCCAGGCGCCCCAGCGGGGCGATGGACTCGGGGAGGACGGTGCGGACGGTGAACCTTCGGATGGCCTTCACCCTTGCGAGCTTATCGGCTGTGGCCCGCTGCCGCACGGGTGTCACCGGACGTCGCCGCGCCGTCGTGATGCTTCGCAGCCTTAAGAATCCCGGCGATAGTCGGTAACGTGGGCCACGTGTCGCAGCAGAACCAGCCCTCAGGCCGCCACCCGTTTCCCGAGACCACGCCGGACGCCCGCGCGGGGGGTGCGCTTCCTGATGTGGGATCGCGCCTGACGCCGCCCGTCCCCGCCTCCGGTGTTCCCGACGTCGCTCCCTCCGTCCACCGCGCCGGTCCCGCTCCGTCCGCCGAGCCGGAGGCGCACGAACCCTCCGCCGCGGCCGTCGCGGCCGATGTCGAGGAGGACGGCGCGGACTTCCCGTCCGAGGACCTCGTCTACGGCCGGATCCCCGTCTCCGACGTCAGCCCCGTGGTCGAGGGCGGGCGCTTCCCCGCGACCGCGATCCCCGGGGAGGACATCCGGGTGATGGCCACGGCGTTCCGCGAGGGGCACGACTCCCTGGGCGTGACCGCCGTCCTCTACGACCCGCAGGGGCGTGAGGCGCAGCGCCGGACCATGACGCTCGTGGAGACCGGCACGGACCGCTACCAGGCGTGGCTGCGGCCCGAGTACGAGGGCCGCTGGAGCTTCGCCGTGGAGGGCTGGTCCGACCTCTACGACACGTGGCACCACGCCGCAGAGATCAAGCTCGGGGTGGGGCAGGACGTGGAGCTCATGTTCCAGGAGGCCTCGCTGCTGTTCGACGCCGCGTCCAAGGAGTCCGACCGCGGCCAGGACGAGGTCCGTGCGTTCGAGGAGGCCGCCGAGGCCGTGCTGGACACCTCACTCAGCGTCGAGGAGCGCTGGCAGATCGCCACGTCCGACACGATCCGGGACCACGTGGCCGAGCGCCCCCTCCGCGACCTGCTGAGCAGCTCCGAGCACTACCCGATCGAGGTGGAGCGCGAGGCGGCCGGGCGCGGCTCCTGGTACGAGTTCTTCCCCCGTTCCGAGGGGGCCACCTTCGACCCCGAGACCGGCACCTGGAGCTCCGGCACGTTCCGCACGGCCACGGCGGCCCTGGACCGCGCCGCGCGCATGGGCTTCGACGTGGCGTACCTGCCCCCGATCCACCCGATCGGACGCAACCACCGCAAGGGCCCGAACAACACCCTCACCGCCGGCGAGCAGGATCCCGGTTCCCCGTGGGCGATCGGCGGCCCGGAGGGTGGGCACGACGCCATCCACCCGGACCTCGGCACGTTCGAGGACTTCGACGCGTTCGTGGCCCACGCCCACGAGCTGGGCCTCGAGGTGGCCCTGGACCTCGCACTGCAGGCCTCCCCGGACCACCCGTGGGTCACCGAGCACCCGCAGTGGTTCACCACCCGCGCGGACGGCAGCATCGCCTACGCCGAGAACCCGCCCAAGAAGTACCAGGACATCTACCCCCTGAACTTCGACAACGATCCCCAGGGGCTCGCCGCCGAGGTGCTGCGCGTCGTGGAGCTGTGGATCTCCCACGGCGTGGACATCTTCCGCGTGGACAACCCCCACACCAAGCCCCTGTGGTTCTGGGAGTGGCTGATCGCCCGAGTCCGCGAGGAGCACCCGGACACGGTGTTCCTGGCGGAGGCGTTCACACGACCGGCCATGATGCAGGGGCTGGCCAAGGCCGGTTTCCAGCAGTCCTACTCCTACTTCACGTGGCGCAACACCAAGGAGGAGATCGAGGAGTACCTCCAGGAGGTCTCCCACGAGACCTCCGGGTTCTACCGCCCCAACTTCTTCGTCAACACCCCGGACATCCTCACGGAGTACCTGCAGTTCGGCGGCCCCGCCGCGTTCAAGGTGCGCGCGGCGCTCGCGGCCACCGCGTCCCCGCTGTGGGGCGTGTACGCGGGGTACGAGCTGTTCGAGCACGTGGCCCGCCCCGGCGCGGAGGAGTACATCGACAACGAGAAGTTCCAGCTGCGCCCCCGCGACTTCGACGGCGCGGTGCAACGCGGCGAGTCCCTCGCCCCGTACCTCACGCGGTTGAACCAGATCCGCCGGGACCACCCGGCGCTGGGCGACCTGCAGAACCTCACGCTGCAGAGCGCCTCGGACGACGCCATCGTGGCGTTCAGCAAGACCAAGACCGTGGAGCGGGACGGTGTGCAGGTCAAGGACACCGTGGTCGTGGTGGTCAACACCGATCCCCACGCCACGCGCGAGGCCACCGTGTGGCTGGACCTGGACGCCCTGGACCTGCGGGACCAGGACTTCAACGAGGACGGCTCCTTCTGGGTGGACGACCTCATCACGGGTTCCAGCTGGAAGTGGGGCACCCACAACTACGTGCGGCTGGACCCGTACGTGGAGCCCGTGCACGTCCTGAGCATCCGCCGCGACGTGAAGTGAGTCCGCGCCGCCGCCGTGCGCACCCGCGCGGCGGCGGCCACCGAGCACCACCCGTACGCCACAACGTCTCCTCGAGAGGGCAGCCCCGCCGACCATGAGCACCACTCCTTTCCACCTCAACGCTCCCGGGATCGCCCACGACCCCGACTGGTTCCGCAAGGCCGTGTTCTACGAAGTGCTCGTGCGGGCCTTCTCGGATGCGAACGGCGACGGCTCCGGGGACTTCACCGGTCTGATCGAGAAGCTCGACTACCTGCAGTGGCTGGGCATCGACTGCCTGTGGCTGCCGCCGTTCTACGAGTCCCCGCTGCGCGACGGCGGCTACGACATCTCGGACTACTACTCGGTCCTGGACGAGTTCGGCACCGTGAGCGACTTCAAGCGGCTCGTGGCGGAGGCCCACGCCCGCGGGCTGCGGGTCATCACGGACCTGCCCCTGAACCACACCTCGGACCAGCACCCGTGGTTCCAGGCGTCCCGCGAGGACCCGGAGGGCCCTTACGGGGACTTCTACGTGTGGTCGGACACGGACGAGAAGTACCAGGACGCCCGCATCATCTTCGTGGACACCGAGGTCTCCAACTGGACCTTCGACCCGGTGCGTCGGCAGTTCTTCTGGCACCGGTTCTTCTCGCACCAGCCGGACCTGAACTTCGAGAACCCCAAGGTCGTCGAGGCCGTGTTCGACGTGGTGAAGTTCTGGCTGGACATGGGCATCGACGGCTTCCGGGCGGACGCCATCCCGTACCTCATCGAGGAGGAGGGCACGAACTGCGAGAACCTCCCGGGCACCCACGACTTCCTGGTCAAGCTGCGCGAGATGGTGGACCGGGAGTACCCGGGCCGTGTGATCGTCGCGGAGGCCAACCAGATGCCCCACGAGGTCGTGGAGTACTTCGGCACGGAGGAGTCCCCGGAGTGCCACATGTGCTTCCACTTCCCGATCATGCCGCGGATCTACTACTCGCTGCGTGACCAGAAGGCCGCGCCGATCGTCTCCACCATGGCGAACACCCCGCAGATCCCGCGCGGCACGCAGTGGGGCACGTTCCTGCGCAACCACGACGAGCTCACGCTGGAGATGGTCACCAGCGAGGAGCGCCAGGCCATGCTGGGCTGGTACGCCCCGGACTCCCGGATGCGCGCGAACATCGGCATCCGACGCCGCCTGGCCCCGCTGCTCGACAACTCCCGCGCGGAGCTCGAGCTCGCCCACGCCCTGCTGCTCTCCCTGCCGGGCTCCCCGTTCCTGTACTACGGGGACGAGATCGGCATGGGCGACAACATCTGGCTGGACGACCGGGACGCCTCCCGCACCCCCATGCAGTGGACCCCGGACCGCAACGCCGGCTTCTCCACGGCGGACCCGGGCAAGCTGTGCCTGCCCGTGGTGCAGTCGCTGGTCTACAACTACACGCAGACCAACGTGGAGACCCAGCTGGCGTCGTCGTCCTCCCTGCTGCACTGGATCCGCCAGATGCTCATGGTCCGCAAGGCCCATCCCGCGTTCGGGATGGGCGAGTACGTCAACGTGGACACGGACCACGAGTCGGTGCTGGCGTTCCTGCGCCGGCTGGCCCCCGAGGACGCCGAGGACGGCGTGGGGGAGACCGTGCTGTGCGTGTTCAACCTCGCGCACACGCCCGCGAGCTGCTCCGTGCACCTACCGGAGTACGCGGGGCGGGGCACGCGTGAGCTGTTCGGCGGCGAGCCGTTCGGGGAGTTCTCGGACACGGGTGACTACCGCGTGACCCTGGGCTCGCAGGACTTCTTCTGGCTGCGCCTGCGCCAGGCTCAGAGCACGGACGGCAACCACCCGGAGACGGTGGCCATGCCGATCATCAAGCCCGCGCGAGGCGAGTGAGCCCGCGCGGGTCCGCCCGCGCGAGCGCGACAGTGACTTCCAGACGAAAGCGGGGGATCCCCATGACGGATCAGCAGGTTCTCGACAGGTTGCGCGACTGGTTGCCGAGCCGGCGGTGGTTCCCGTTCACGGCCACCCCGGACCAGCTGCGGCTGAGCGTGGTGGGCCGTGCCGGGGTGGACGCCGATGACAGGTGGGAGTCCCAGCCGGGACGCGAGCGCATCGTGCTCCTGGTGGAGGTCACGGTGGGGGAGCGCAGCGAGCTGCTCAACATCCCCGTGCTCCTCTCGGAGGAGGCCGTGCCGGAGCTCGAGGGCTTCGAGATCGGCTCCTACCGGACCGGCGGGGACGGTTCCGTTCCGGAGGGGCCTGCCTCGGCTGCCGACGGGGCGTCGTCGTTCCTGCGCCGGGCCGTGTCCCAGGCGGGGGCGCTGCTGGACCGGCGCCGTTCGCAGGCCCGAGACACGCCCTCCGGGCAGCAGACGGGAGCCCCCCGGGATGCCGCGCGGCCGGCGGACGGGAGCACGGTCCACGTCTACGACGCCGTGGGTGACCCGGTGTTCATGGACCGCGTGCTGCGCATGATGGACGCGCAGCTCACGGAGGGCGGCGTGCTGCGCCACGGCATGGGCCTGCACGGACGCCACACGGGCGCGCTGAACACCGACTACCGGATCGCCGGCGCGGAGCAGATCCACGTGATCACCTCCGAGCAGTCCAACACGTCCGTGATCCTGCGGCCCGCGGACCGTGGGGAGGACGAGTCGGCGCTGCGGGAGGACGCGGTGATCGTCAAGTTCTTCCGCGTGGTGGGCGAGGGGCGCAACCCGGACGTCGAGGTGGGCGTCAGGCTCACGGCGCACCGTTCTTCTGCGGTGCCCGCCACGGCGGGGTGGATCGACGCCCAGTGGCGTCAGGGCCTCGTGACCACCTCGGGGCAGCTGGCCGTGGCCGCGCAGTTCCTGGACCGTTCGCGCGACGCCTGGGAGATGACGGTGGCCGCGGCCACGGAGGGCCGCGACTTCACGGAGCTCGCCCGGGACCTCGGGGTCACCACCGCTCGCGTCCACGCGGACCTGCTGGCGGCCTTCGACCCCACGGAGGCGGACGACGACGCCCGGCGCCGCTTCCTGGGGGACCTCACCGGCCGCGTGAGGTGGGCCTGGGAGTCCTGCGGGGAGCGCTTCGAGCAGCTGCGCCCCGAGCTGGAACGTGTTCTGGAGGAGCTGGCGGAGATCCGCGAGATCCCCCCGCTGCAGCGGATCCACGGCGACTACCACCTGGGACAGGTGCTGCACAGCGACGCGCAGGGGTTCCGCATCCTGGACTTCGAGGGTGAGCCGCTGCGCCCCATCAAGGAGCGGGTCCGCCCGGACGTCGCCCTCCGGGACGTGGTGGGCATGCTGCGCTCGTTCGACTACGCGGGCGCCATGGCCGGCAGGGAGAACGGCCGGGACATGGGTGAGTGGACCAGGGCGGTGTCCGACGCCTTCCTGGAGGGCTACAGTTCGCGCAGCGGAGTCCCCGTGGACACGGACGGTGTCCTGTTCCGCGTCCTGTGGCTGGACAAGGCCCTGTACGAGGTCGTCTACGAGGAGCGCAACCGGCCCGACTGGGTCCGGGTGCCGGCGGACGCCGTGGTTCGTTCGCTTGAGCATGCCCGCTCCCGTACCGTGAACAGTGAGAACCACGAGAGCCCATCAACCCCGTCCAGAACCGAGGATTTCGTGACCACTGAGCACCCCCGTCCCTCAGATCCCCACGCCGCCACTGACCGGGCGCCCGGCACCGCGCCCGTGTCGCAGGACGCCGCCGCCGACGCCGCCCGCCCGGCTGCGCGTCCGGACGGCGCCGTGCACGCGGAGTCCACGCCCGTGGCCGACGGGAGTCCGGTGTCCGGCACCGCTGCCGCAGCGGGAACCGCCGGCAAGAGCACGGCCTCCGTGGACGCGGCGGACAGCGGTGCCGCGGCGAGGACCGGTGAGGGTGCGGCGTCGACCCCCGGTGCCGGGAACGCAGCGCACACCACGGCCGAGGACGGCACGTCCTCAGGAACCGGGGCCGGCGATGCCGCCGACGCACGGGCCGGGGCGGTTCCTGCGGCTACGCAGACCGGTGGGAACGGTGCGGCTGCGCGGGTCGGCCGGACGTCGTCGGGCACTGCGGCCGGTGGGCCCGCGCCCGTGACCGAGGAGGTCCTCGCGGCCGTGGCCGAGGGGCGGCACCACGATCCGCACTCGGTGCTCGGAGCGCACCCCAACCCGGACGGCTCGGTGACCATCCGCACCCTGAGGCGCTTCGCCACGTCCGTGGCGGTGCGCACGCCGGACGGCATCTTCCCCCTGGAGCACGAGTGGGGCGGGATCTTCACCGGTGTGGTCCCCGCCCACGAGAAGGGCCGCATCCCCGACTACCGGGTCGAGGTGAGCTACGCGGGCAAAGAGCCCGAGCTCGTCGACGACCCCTACCGCTTTGCACCCACCCTGGGCGAGCTGGACCTCCACCTGATCGGGGAGGGACGGCACGAGACCCTGTGGGAGGTGCTCGGCGCCCACGTGCGCCGGTACCCCTCGCCGCTGGGCGACGTCACCGGCGTGAGCTTCGCGGTGTGGGCTCCCAATGCCCAGTCCGTGCGCGTGATCGGCGACTTCAACGGCTGGGACGGTTCCGAGCACGCGATGCGTTCGCTGGGCTCCAGCGGCGTCTGGGAGCTGTTCGTGCCCGGCATGAAGTCCGGGGACACCTACAAGTACCGCATCCAGGGGGCGGACGGGGCGTGGCGGGACAAGGCCGACCCCATGGCCTTCGGCACGGAGATCCCGCCGTCCACCGCGTCCCGCGTGTTCGAGTCCGACTACGAGTTCCGCGATGCCGAGTGGATGGCCGCGCGGGCGGCGACCGACCCGCACAACGCGCCCATGAGCGTGTACGAGATGCACCTCGGGTCGTGGCGGATGGGTCTCGGCTACGTGGACCTCGCCCGGGAGCTCGTGGAGTACCTCACGTGGCAGGGGTTCACCCACGTGGAGTTCATGCCCGTCGCGGAGCACCCCTTCGGCGGGTCGTGGGGCTACCAGGTGACGGGCTACTACGCGCCGTCCTCGCGCTTCGGCTCCCCGGACGAGTTCCGCTACCTGGTGGACCAGCTGCACCAGGCCGGGATCGGCGTGCTCGTGGACTGGGTGCCCGGGCACTTCCCCAAGGACGAGTGGGCGCTGGCCAACTTCGACGGCCAGCCGCTCTACGAGCACCCGGACCCCCGCCGCGGCGAGCACAAGGACTGGGGCACGCTCATCTTCGACTACGGCCGGCGTGAGGTGCGCAACTTCCTGGTGGCCAACGCCAACTACTGGCTCGAGGAGTTCCACGTGGACGGGCTCCGCGTGGACGCGGTGGCCTCCATGCTGTACCTGGACTACTCCCGCAACGACGGCGAGTGGGAACCCAACCAGTACGGCGGCCGGGAGAACCTCGAGGCCATCGCCTTCCTGCAGGAGGCCAATGCCACGGCCTACCGGCGCAACCCGGGCATCGTGATGATCGCGGAGGAGTCCACCTCCTTCCCCGGCGTCACCAAGCCCACGAGCGCGGGCGGGCTGGGCTTCGGCATCAAGTGGAACATGGGCTGGATGCACGACAGCCTCGAGTACATGGCCGAGGACCCGATCAACCGGCACTACCACCACAACAAGGCCACGTTCTCCATGGTCTACGCGTTCTCGGAGAACTTCATCCTGCCGATCTCCCACGACGAGGTCGTGTACGGCAAGGGCTCCCTGCTCCGCAAGATGCCGGGTGACCGGTGGCAGCAGCTGGCCAACGTGCGCGCGTACCTCGCATACATGTGGGCGCACCCCGGCAAGCAGCTGATCTTCATGGGCACGGAGTACGCCCAGGAGTCGGAGTGGTCGCAGGAGCACGGTCTGGACTGGTGGCTCTCCGAGACCCCGCCGCACCACGGTGTCCAGGAACTGGTCAAGTCCCTGAACGAGGTCTACCGGAGCACCCCGGCGCTCTACTCGCGGGACAACGACCCCTCCGGTTTCGAGTGGATCGACGCGAACGACGCGCAGCGCAACACGCTGTCCTTCACCAGGTGGGACGACCAGGGCAATCCCCTGGTGTGCGTGGCCAACTTCGCGGGCAACACGCACGAGGGGTTCCGGCTGGGTCTGCCCTGGGCCGGCGAGTGGGAAGAGGTGCTCAACACGGACGCCGAGCAGTTCGGTGGTTCGGGCGTCGGCAACCTGGGACGCGTGACCGCCACCGAGGGGGCGTACAACGACAAGCCGGCCTCCGCAGAACTGACCGTGCCGCCACTCGCAGTGCTGTTCCTCAAGCCGGCCGGCAACTCGGCCACCGCCGGAACCCGCACCACCGAGCACGGGAACACCACTCCCTGACCTCACACCCCGGCAGGCCGCTGTGGCCTGTGCGGCAACAGGACGACGAACCCGTGGACGGCACCACGCCGACCGCGGGTTTGTCGTATCCCGGGGCCGCGTGTAATGTCTTTTGAGTTGCTGCGGCGACGGCCCAGCGGGCCGGAACGGGGCAACGGATCAGGGATCTCCCGCGGCGTCCGCTTCGACGTGGTCGAATCGTGTGCTAGGATGAATCCCCGCAAGTTACCGAGACAACGGCGACATCGAACGGCAACCTAGAGTTCACCTCAGGTTGCGTAAGATGGCGCCGGACGGTAACCTTGCAGATCGCAACCGACCGTGGTGGTCCTCGTGATGGGGAGTTGCGTTGTGGTGTGTTGTTTGTCAACTCAATAGTGTGTCTAGTTTGTTGATACCAGAAGTTTTATATTTTTGGTTGATGGCCCGATGCCTTTTCAGGTGTTTTCCCGTTTCCTGGGGGTGTTGGGTGTCAGCTGGGATCCCATCGTACCGCGCCTTGTGTGGTGGGTGGTTTCTGTTGAATTTTTTTGACGGAGAGTTTGATCCTGGCTCAGGACGAACGCTGGCGGCGTGCTTAACACATGCAAGTCGAACGCTGAA
>NZ_JASDCY010000041.1:0-24135 GCF_030407675.1 Kocuria sp. APC 4018
GCGGGCATGGTGCACATCCTTCCAGGCCGCCCAGTGGGCAAGCCAGATCAGAGGTCACCTATCGGTGCGGCAGTCCCTTCCGTACGTGGCGGATTGTGCTGGAGTTCCGTTTAAACGTATAGCGTTATCGGCGGACGTCGTTATAGCCTGGTCGCATCTGGCATGAGCACAACGTGAAGTGCGTCGACCGAGTGGCCCACCGGGCAATCACTTGGAACGGCTCGGCGGCGACCGCCTAGGTCAACACAGTGTCCGTGTGAACAAGCAGTGGCGTATCTGTTTCGTCTGGAACGAACAAGGAGCTGAAAATGTCGAACTCGTCGACTATCACTGAGACAGAGAGTGACCTCATTGATCCGATCCACCCAGGGGAGATCCTGATGGAGGATTTCATCAAGGGCTTCGGAGCAACACCGAACAAGTTGGCTGTGTCTATCGGTGTGCCACTGCGCCGGATCAACGAGATCGTGCACGGGAAAAGAGGCATCACGGCAGACACCGCGATTCGCCTGGCGCGGTATTTCGGGACATCCGAGGAGCTCTGGATGAACTTGCAGTCGAACTATGAGCTGCGGATCGAGCGCAGGACTTTGCGTGACAAGGTCGCTGCGATCACGCCTCTGAAGGTCGCATGAGCAGCACCGAATGGATTGCTGCGCTCGACCGGCAGGTACCTGAGGACGTCGCGAGGTTGCTCGGCACGGTCCCCGAATGGTTCGCGCAGCCGGAGTCCAACGAGGAGTACATCGAAGCCGCTCGTTCCAAAGAGACATGGACAGTCCGTGACGCCGAGGGGATGGTTGTTGGCGTAACGCTGATCGATCGCCACTTTCCGCATGTCGCCGAAGTGCACCTGACCGTCGTTGACCGATCGGTCCATGGGGCCGGTGTCGGTACGGCAATGCTCAGGGCCGTCGAAGATGATGCTGTTCGCCGTGGGGTGCGGCTGTTGCAGGTGAAGACCCTGGGAGCCTCGCACCCGGATCTTGGATATGCGCGCACTCGTCACTTCTATGAACGGTGGGGCTTCCTTGCGCTAGAGGAGACTGCGCTCTGGGGCGAAGGTACCCCCTGTCTGATCATGGTGAAGCCGCTGCCTGAACCTCGCGCGACATGCACGTCCTGACAGTCTCTGCCGCGTAGAAGTCTTCGGGGGCTGCGGGCAGAAATGTGGTGCAATTTCTACCCAGAGGTTGCTCGGTACCGGAACTCGGTTGAATTTAGGTTCAACGTGTAGTCGAGGCCTTGTCGACGAACTGCCGCGGACGGTGATCGCTGTGTCCGAGACCAGGTGATTTGTACCGTGGTGGTGTGAATTGACCCGTGCTTCATGATATTGATCAGGTGGCCGCCCATGGGCATCATCCCGCTGCCAGTCCTTTCGACAAGTGCATCAGCGAAATCCTTAGAGTGAGTGCGTTCGAGTTGCGCAAGGTGGAGTTTCCGGCACTGTGCCGAATGATCATCGTCACGGCAAGATGGAGGATGTCGACTCGATTGCTGGGGGTTCGGCTAGCTAGTAGCCGATGGCGCAGAGATTCAGATTACTGCGGGCACTTGATCGCGATCACCCGGTAATTCATGCGGTTCGTGAAGGCTGGATGCGACGACGGCGGTATCGTGGCCGTGCGCGTCTGGTCGCTGGTCTATCCCGAAGGCTATTCGGTTATGGATGTGCTGAGCTTTCGAATCGCCGCCTAACATCTCGAAATGGGAGCCAAACAATGAAGTTTCTGGGTGTCGCATCAGTTGTATATCCTAGAGAATATGCCTTGGAGTTCCTGCACTACATCGTCAGCATCTTCGGCATGGAGTTCGCGTAGAGCTTCAAGATTTGTGGTTCTCTCACAGAACTCAATTGCCGTGGCGACCTTGTCTCTGCCCGCGTTCGTCCGGCAGTAGGTCTCGAGGTCGCCCCGGCGCAGAACGAATACATTCTCTTCGGCGAGAGACGAGATTACGGTGTCGCGTGCAGAAGAGATCTCCCTCGAGGACGGATTTGCGAGTTCGTTCAACTTGGCATCACCATTGCCAGCGTCGAAGAGCTCGCTCAGCGTCTCATCCAGGAGTCGGGCGGTGTTATCGCTAGGAGCGTCGCGCCAATTAGACAGGTGGGACTGCGCGGCAGACCACAGCTCTCTGTTATTTCGGCGACTGGTGATGCTTCGCACTGTCTTGCTATTAGGCTCGCTAGTATCAGAGATCATTTCGCTGATCAGTCCCATCAGCCTCGAGTGCGCGGATCGGGTCTCCGCATCTCGGGTCAGTTGCTCAAAGCCGCGCACGAGGGCATCCAAGTCGGTGATGACATGGATCGGGATCTTGAAGCTGGAGAAGAACTCCCTGTAGCGGTTGATGTTCCCCTTGCCGTCGATCTTGACGAACATGATGTTCTTGTCGATGTCGTCCCAGTCCTGATTGATCAGTCGCGCCAGATGTGGATAGGTGAAAGTGTCGCTGTCACCTTCGACCAGGACGACGCGCTGCGCAAAGAATGCGGCTTCGTTGTTCTCGTGTTGCACGATCTGGTAGGCGTCCCGATGACCGATCGTGAGGTCAACGGGGTGCGCGGTTACCCCATCATCGGTCTTCTGGAGCCGGGCGAAGCCCTCCGTCCCAGGGCGGAAGAACCCTGGAGAATGGGTCGTGACCAGCACCTGGTGCTCGTTCGAGAAGGTGCCCAGGGCCGCCATAAGCTGGCGCTGAGCACGGGGGTGCAGGTAGAGCTCCGGCTCTTCGAAGAGCAGGACATAAGAGGGGCGCGGGGATTCTGATCGCGTATCGTCGCTCAGGCCGGTGCTCCGAATGCTTGCGTACGCTCGGAGCAGGGCAAATAGGACAGTCCGTTTGAGGCCATCGCCCTTGCTGGAAATGGAGCCCTCGTGCCCGTCGTCGATGCGTAGCTCGGCACCGGATAGCAGCATGGATAGCGTCGGTGCGGGCACGTCCATGCGGAGTGAGACGCCGGGAAAGCTCGCGCGGACGAACTCTTCGATCGTCGATTCAATGCGTTGGACGGCCTCAAGTCGGGCGTCGACTTCCAAGCCGTCGTCATTCAGAGAACGGTTGAGTTTCTGATACACGGAGCGGAACTGATCGTTGATGTCGCTGAACTGGTCCGCTACTTCATCGAAGAGCAGTTCGAGAAGCTTGCTAAAGGCTGACGACCCGGTAGATTTCGCCTCCACGGAGGCATCCTTCACGGCTTCGATGTAGATCACGGACGGGAGGAGCGGCTTGACGGACTGTGCGATGCCCGTGGGGTATGCGGTGGGTCTCTCTTCTAGTTCCTCGGGTGGAAGCTGCTCGACCAGTTTAGTCCACGCGTCTTTGACCTGCTGCTGAGACGGCGCTGGGGGTAGTGCGTCTTCCATCGGGGGCAGTAATTCGACGGCCGCTTGACGGAGCTGAGCACCCTTCTTTCCTTTGATGGTCGAAGCCAGTGATTCTTGGCTCCATGACGGGTCTCTCGGGCCAGGCTTCAAGTACCTAGATTCGGCTTTCCCGTCGATTTCCTGCGTGCGAACGATCGTGAGCACACCGTCCTTGAGCATTTCGCGTACCCGGTCTCGATGCGTCTCGTTCACCCTTCGAAGATCTTCCTCGTCGATCCCCTCGATGCTTAGTTCGACGCTCGCCGGAAGTTCTGGGTTCCGGAAATCCTCGGCGCTGAGCTTCCTGTCTTCTAGGACGTACTGGATCGCATGGAGCACGGACGACTTCCCTGCGTTATTCTCGCCAATGAGGCACCCGAGCTGGGGTAAGGGGAGCTCGGTGTTACTATGGGCGCGAAAATTCTTGATTCTGACATGGGTGAGGCGCACGGGAAGCTCCTAGTTTCGGGTCTGCTGGCGGTATCGAAAAGATGTGCGTCCGGCTCGCGTCTTCAGCCGCATCATCAATGACAGGGAGTAATCCAGCCTACCAAGCGAGGGGGGCGACGATCAGGCACCGACGCCTCGCACGCCATTCGACCGGCGGGGGCGAACAACTGGCCGATGGGGCCTAGGGGTAGTCACCGATCGGGGACGAAGGAATGGGCCTCTAAACTGCACGATGGGTGGTGTCTAAGCAACTGGGGCCTACCCCCGTGTCCACGAACCGGGGGTAGGCCCCAGTGTCTACTGGCGTACCTGCGGTCAACTTTCGTCCAGAGTGGGTGTGCGAGGCAGTTTCATGGACGGCGCACTCTGAACTCCTGGCAGATCGCTGGGTCCAGAGGTTATTCGGCTGCGGAACGCGGTGGAGTTCAGGTTCAACGTGTGAGCTGAACTGTCTTTGGAGCGTAAACGACTTCCGTTCCAGCGTGAGGACTGTCCCCCGCTGGAGCGTTGCGGGGCTTGCCCCATCCTTGGCCGGGCGAGTGATGTTGGAGCAGCGGAGCCTGGGTCTGAATTGCTCGAACGACGGATGTGTGAGCCTCGCACCCGGCGGGCCAGGGCGCGATGTCCGTTAAGGCGGCCAGTTCAGTGCCAACCTGGCGGCGTTCTGTTGAGTTCAGGCCATGCGTTTTGTCTAGTTCGACACCTGCTAATGGTATAATTAAGCCGCGTCGTACACCCGTCGCGTCGTGGACCTCGAGCTGGATGATCTCTTTGCCAGGTGGCGGCCCTCGCGCTGGACGGCCCCAAGGCCATAGGCAAGACCACGACGGCGGAACAACGGGCGGCTGGGCTGGTGAAGCTGGACTCTAAAGCCGTTCGCGAGCCTGTCGCAGCGGATCCGCAGATCATTCTCCGCCGCCCGCGTCCGCTCCTCGTCGATTAGTGGCAGAAGGTACCGGAGGTGTGGGACGTTGTTCGCCGTGCTGTGGATGAGGACGCCGCAGGCGGACAGTTTCTTCTGACCGGCAGCGCGAGTCCGCAGGACGGGACCGTGCAGCACTCGGGAGCCGGTCGGATCGGCCGCCTGCGCATGCGTCCCATGACGCTCGCGGAGCGTGGTCTGGTTACACCGACCGTGAGCCTTGCTGCTGTTCTGGCCGGACGTGATGCCATCCAGGGTGAGTCCACAATGGGGCTGCCCGAATACGTGGAGGAAATCGTCGCCTCGGGTTTTCCGGGGATGCGCGGCTTGAGCTCCCGCGCCCGGAGCTTTCAGCTCGACTCCTACCTGCGCAATGCTGTGGAGCGCGACGTGCCAGAGCAGGGCCTGGCGGTCCGTCGCCCGGGGGCCATGATGGCCTGGCTGCGAGCGTATGCTTCCGCCACTTCGACGACGGCGAGCTACTCCCAGATTCTCGATGCGGCGACCCCTGGTCACAGCGACAAGCCGGCACGGGCGACCACCGAGTCCTACCGCCAGGTGCTCGCCTCGTTGTGGCTTCTCGACCCTGTGCCGGCCTGGACCCCGACCGGCAGTCCGATGACTCGCCTCGGGCAGGCTCCGAAGCACCACCTGGCCGATCCTGCTCTGGCAGCTCGCCTCCTCGGCCTGGGCGCCGACGCACTGCTGGGCGGCAAAGGGGAGCCACTTCGTCCCCAGGCGGGTTCCATGCTGGGAATGCTTTTTGAGTCGCTGGCTACACTGTGCGTTCGTGTCGCCGCGCAGGCAGCGGAGGCCGACATTGCACACCTGCGGACGCGCAACGGCGACCACGAGGTGGACCTCGTGGTCGTGCGGGCCGACGGCGGAGTCGTCGGCATTGAGGTAAAACTCGCGGCAGCTGTTAGTGACTCCGACGGCAAGCACCTGCGCTGGTTGCGCGACCAGCTGGGATCACGTTTTGTGGATGGTCTGATCATCACGACAGGTCCAACTGCTTATCGGCGGAGGGACGGTATCGCCGTGGTGCCCCTGGCCCTGTTTGGCCCCTGAGGAACGAAGCAGCCTGAGCCGAATTGTCTGAGGGCGTCGGCAACGTCCCCAGTGAAGGAAGCCCATGCCTGATCGTCGTCATGCGGACCACGCCAGGATGTGGACTGGTACCATAAACTGGTACCAGTCGACGTAGGGAAGGTACTCCATGTCCATCAGCGCAAGCGAGGCCCGCAAGACTCTCTTCCCGCTCATCGAGCGCGTGAACGAGGACCAAGAAGCCATCGAGATCGTCTCTCGGAAGGGCAACGCGGTGCTCATGCCCGCCGACGAGTACGCGGCGTGGCAGGAGACCGCCTACCTGTTCCGGTCGCCGTCGAACGCCCGCAGGCTTCTCGACGCCTACGATCGTGCCCGTGTCGGGAAGACCCAGGTCCACGAGCTCGACCGTTCCGACGAGTCGGTCAGCCAGGCTCGGGACGTCTGAATGCGGCTGGTCTGGGACGAGGCCGCCTGGGAGGACTACACGTACTGGCAGACCGCCGACCGGAGAATCCTCAAGCGGATCAACCTGCTCATCGATGCCTGCCTGCGCGAGCCGTTCGAGGGCATCGGCAAGCCGGAGCAGTTGAAGTACGGGGCGCGGGGCTCGTGGTCGCGGCGCATCAACGAAGAGCACCGGCTCGTCTACCTCGTGACTGGTGAGGATCTCGTGATCTTGCAGGCTCGATACCACTACTGAGCCGGGCTGAACGGTCGTTGTTCGGATCGACTGTGCCAGGTGACTTTACTGCCGTCGTCCAAGGAGCATCTCTGGGAAGCCCGCGAGGCTTGTCCGACCATTGACTGGTGAGGAATGTTGCCGTGCCCGATGAAGCCCTGTTCCTTCGCAGATTGCGACAGGCGGACGCCCCTGCTGTTCACCAGGCTTTCGCCTCCAACCCCGATATGGCCCGTCAAGGCGTGGTCACTTCGGTCGAGGAAGCGTCGGCGTACGTCGCCCGCCTTGTGAGCACAGACTCTTCCCATGAACCGTGGGCCATCGTGGACTCGGATGCACTGATCGGCCTCGTCTGCGTCACGGTGGACGAGGACAACAGGAACGGCTGGTTCTGGTACTGGATGACCGACCGGGCGCGCGGCAGGGGAGTCATGAGCCGTGCCGCGGCCGCGATCGCCGAGTGGGCCCTCGCGGAGCGCAGACTGGAGCGCCTCGAACTCGGCCACCGCGTCAACAACCCGGCCTCCGGCGTCGTCGCGAGAAGAGCTGGTTTCGTCAAGGAAGGCACCCAGCGCCAGAAATTCCTGGTGGACGGAGAACGTCTCGACGTCGACACCTACGGGCGGTTGAAAACCGACCCGCATCCGGCCTTTGACCCCCTGCCTATGGTCACCCGATGAATGGTGACGTGAATCACCAGACCGGTCGCCTCCACATGACCGGGGAGCCGTATTTTCGCTGGCCACGGGCCTAAAATTGAGGGGAGAAGAGTCTCATACCGGAGCGACACTCGGAGGCAGAAATGTCCGGCCATCAGGTTGATTCCACCCACGAATCCAGAACCATGAGTCGGGGTACCGTCTCCATGCTCTGGAAGTTCGGGCTCATGCTCCTCGTGGGGGCGGTGATCTTCTTCATCCCCGCGCCGGAGGGCGTGGACCCCCGCGGCATGCACATGCTCGGCATCTTCGTCGCAACCATCCTGGGGCTTATCCTGCAGCCCCTGCCCACCCCGTCGGTGGCGCTCATCGGTCTGGCCACGGCCATGATCACCGGCGCCATGGATGTCAAGAGCGGGGAGGCACTGAGCGGCTTCTCCAACTCTGCCGTGCTGCTCATCGTCGCGGCGTTCTTCATCGCGGACGGATTCCTGCTCACCGGGCTGGGCCGCCGGATCGCCCTGATGTTTCTGTCCGTGCTGGGCAAGTCGCCCCTGGGCATCGCCTACGGCATGGCCGTCACGGACCTTCTGCTCGCACCGGCAACGCCGTCCAACACGGCCCGCGCCGGCGGCGTGATCTACCCGATCGTCCGCTCCGTCGCGGAGGTACAGGGCTCCACCCCGGACACCGACGAGTCCCGCAGGAAGCTCGGCTCCTACCTCACGTTCACCGCCGCCCACGTCAACGTGATCACCAGCGCCATGTTCATCACCGCCATGGCCGGCAACCCGCTGGCCGTGGCCTCCGCCGAGAAGCTCGGCGTTCACATCTCCTGGGGCCAGTGGGCCCTGGCCGCGCTGATCCCCGGCCTCGTGAGCCTGGCGGTGGTCCCGTGGCTGCTCATGAAGGTCTACCCGCCCACGCTCAAGAGCACGCCGGAAGCACCCACCATGGCCCGCAGCGAGCTGCAGAAGATGGGGTCCATGACTCGCGGTGAGATCATCATGGCGGCCACGTTCGTGCTGCTCCTGCTGCTGTGGGTCTTCGGCACGGCCATCGGTGTCAACGCCACCACGGCGGCCTTTGTCGGCATCGCGGTGCTGCTGGTGACCAAGGTGCTCACCTGGAACGACATGGCCAAGAACGGCTCCGCCTGGAACACCCTGATCTTCTTCGCGGTCCTGGTGGGCATGGCGGAGAACCTGAACAACCTGGGCGTCATCACCTGGATCGGCTCGGTGGTCTCCGGCGCTGTCGGCGGCATGCCCTGGGCTGTTGCCTTTGCCATCCTGGCGCTCGTCTACTTCTACGCGCACTACATGTTCGCCTCCAACACCGCGCAGATCGTCGCCATGTACGGCGTGTTCCTGGGCGCGGCCATCACCGCCGGCGCGCCGCCGATGTTCGCGGCCCTCGCCCTCGGCTACATCGGCAACCTCTTCGGCGCCATCAGCCACTACGCCTCGGGCCCGTCCGGGGTGGTCTACGGCTCCGGGTACGTCAAGGTCTCCGAGTGGTTCAAGGTCGCCTTCATCATGTCCGTGGCCATCATCATCATCTGGACCGTGGTGGGCAGCGGCTGGATGTGGATCCTCGGCGACCTCGCCATGTAGTCCGCCCCGCAAACCCGCCCAGCACGACGACGCTCGGTGCCCTCCCAGGGGCACCGAGCGTCGTCGTCTGTTGGGGAAAGCGGCCGGGTCAGTCGTCCTTGTTTCGCAGCACCTGCCGCAGCTTCTCCCGGTTGAGCCCCGCGATCGCGGTGATCGGGATGCCCGCGGGGCACACCTCCGCGCACTCGCCGTAGACCGAGCACGGGCCGAACTCCTCCTCGGCGGCGCGCGTGATGCCCTTGGCCCGGCGGCTGCGCTCCTTCTGGCTGGAGGGCAGCGTGGCCAGGTGCATGGTCTTGGATCCGGCGAACAGCTGGGCGGAGCCGTTGGGGCACGCCGCCACGCACGCACCGCAGCCGATGCACGCGGCCAGGTCCAGGGCCCACTCCGCGGATTCGTGGGTCACGGGAATGGCGTCCGCGTCCGGGGCGGTGCCCACGGAGGTGGACACGAAACCACCGGCCTCGATCACCCGGTCCAGCGCGCTGCGGTCCACTGCGAGGTCCTTGACCACGGGGAACGCGCCGCTGCGGAACGGTTCGAGCTGCACGGTGGCGCCGTCCTCGAAGGAGCGCAGGTGCTGCCGGCAGGACGGCGTCTTCTCCTGGGGGCCGTGGGGCCTGCCGTCCACGGTGACGCCGCACGCACCGCAGATGCCCTCGCGGCAGTCCGAGTCGAACGCCACAGGGTCCTCGCCGCGGGCCACGAGGTCGTCGTTGAGCTTGTCGAGCGCCTCGAGCAGCGAGAACTCGGGCCCCACGTCCTCCAGCGGGTACTCCTCGAAGTGCCCGCCCTCGGCGCCGGACTCCTGCCGCCAGACTTTCAGCGTGAGTTTCATGAGGATGGTCCTCTCATCGGTAGTCGCGGGTCTCGGGCGGGACGCTCGGGAACTCCAGGTGCTCCTGGTGCCGCACGTAGCGCGGACCGGGCGCAGCGGCGCGGCCGGACACGGTACGTTCCCACGCCGAGGCGAAGAGCCAGTGGGCGTCGTCGCGCTGGGCCTCGCCGCCCTCGGTCTGGTGCTCGTCCCGGAAGTGCGCCCCGCAGGACTCGTCCCGGTCCAGCGCGTCCAGGCACATGAGCTCGGCCATGTCCAGGTAGTCGGCCACCCGGCCGGCCCGTTCGAGCTCCTGGTTGAAGCCGTCCGGGCGGCCCTGGACGCGCAGGTCCGTCCAGAACTCCTCGCGCAGCGCGCGGATGCCCTCCAGGCCCTCGGCGAGGCCCTCAGCGGAGCGCGTGACCCCGCACTTCGCGTAGAGCAGGTCGCCCAGGCGGCGGTGGAAGCGCTCCGGGCCCTGGGTGCCGCCGATGTCGATCAGCGCCTGCACGCCCGCCTCGGCCTCGGCCACCGCGGCCCGCACGACGTCGTCGTCCACCGACAGCTTCTCCTGGCCCAGCAGCGGGGCCAGGTAGTTCGGCACCGAGTAGGGGAGCGTGAACCAGCCGTCCACGCACGCCGAGAGCAGCGAGTTGGCGCCCAGGCGGTTGGCCCCGTGGTAGCCCCAGCCGGCCTCGCCGCCCACGAACAGGCCGGGGACCGACGTCATCATGTCGTAGTCGCTCCACAGTCCGCCCATGGCGAAGTGCGCGCCGGGTGCAATGCGCATGGGCTGCTCGTACGGGTCCTCGCCGGTGGCGTCCGAGTACATCTCGAAGAGGTTGCCGTAGCGCTCGGCAATCACCTTCTTTCCGAGCCGCTCGATCGCGTCCCGGAAGTCCAGGTACACGGAGTTCTTCAGGGGCCCGACGCCGCGGCCCGCGTCGATCTCGGTGCGCGCCGCCCGGCTGGCGACGTCGCGGGGCGTGAGGTTGCCGTAGGCCGGGTACCGGCGTTCCAGGTAGTAGTCGCGCTCGTCCTCGGGGATGTCTTTGGGCGCGCGCTCGTCCCCGGGCTGCACGGGCACCCAGATGCGGCCGTCGTTGCGCAGGGACTCGCTCATCAGCGTGGTCTTGGACTGCCACTCGCTGGAGACGGGAAGTGCCGTGGGGTGGAACTGGATGAAGCACGGGTTGGCGAACAGCGCCCCGCGCCGGTGGGCCCGGAACGCGGCCGTCACGTTCGAGTTCTTGGCCAGCGTGGAGCGGTAGTACACGTTGCCGTAGCCGCCGGTGGCCAGCACCACGGCGTCGCCGGTGACCGCGGAGATCTTTCCCGTGATGAGATCGCGCACCACGATGCCCTGGGCGCGGCCGTCCGCGACGATCAGGTCCAGCATCTCCGTGCGGGTGTGCAGGTTCACCTGCCCCGTGGAGACCTGCCGCAGCAGTGCCTGGGCGGCGGCCACCTGCAGCTGCTGGCCGGTCTGCCCCCGGGTGTAGTACGTGCGGGAGACCTGCACGCCACCGAACGAGCGGGTGGCCAGCTGGCCGCCGTACTCGCGGGCGAACGGGGCGCCGATCGCGTTCATGTGGTCGATCACCCGCACGCTCTCCTCGGCCAGGCGCCAGGCATCCGCCTCGCGGCCCCGGAAGTCACCGCCCTTGACGGTGTCCTTCACGAACCGGGCCACGGAGTCGTTGTCCACCTTGCGGGCGCGGGCCGCGTTGATGCCGCCCTGGGCCGCCACCGAGTGCGCTCGCCGCGGGGCGTCGTGGAACGTGAAGGACTCCACGTTGTACCCGAGCTCCCCGAGGGCCGCGGCGGCGCCCGCCCCCGCGAGACCGGTGCCCACCACGATGACCGTGAACTTGCGGCGGTTCAGCGGGGAGACCAGGCGGTAGTGCAGCCGCCGGTCCGCCCAGATCTGGGACGCGGGGACCTCCGCCTGCAGCCCTGGCAGGTCCGAACCCACCGTGCGGAGCTCGTCGAGCAGGGCCTGGGCCTGCGTGGATGCCGTCATCACTGAATCACTCCCAGCAGAACCATGAGGGGGATGGTCACGTTGCCCACGCAGATGGCGATCGCCACCAGCCCGGCCACCCAGGCGGCGACCTGGCGCAGCCGCCTGCCCGTGGCACCGAGGTCGTTGGCGGCGGTCCACGTGCCGTGGGCCACGTGGGCGGTGAGCACCAGCATCGTGAGCATGTAGAACGCCGCGACCACGGGGCGCTGGAAGCTGGCGACGAGGTTGGCGTACGCCGAGCCGGCCTCGAACGAGCCGGTGGCGGCCGGTGGCGCCCCCAGGGTGAGGTCGAGGATGTGGAAGATCACGAACAGCAGGATGACGATGCCGGTGCCCAGCATGTAGCGCGCCATCAGTGCGTCCGGACGCCGGAGGCCCTTGCGGGGGAACGCCCCACGGGCGCGGCGGGCGCGGGTCCACAGCAGCAGGCCGCACCCGAGGTGCAGCGCCAGGCTGACCAGCAGGACCACCCGCAGGATCCACAGCATGCCCGAGTAGGGCAGCAGCGGCATGGCGATCTCGCGCAGCCAGTGCGCGTAGTGGTCGAATTCTTCCTGCCCGCGGTAGATGTGCAGGTTGCCGTACATGTGGACGAACACGAATCCCACAAAAATGAGTCCGGTGACGGCCATCGTGGTTTTCGCCGCGAAGTTCGACACCGGCAGGCGTCTGCCCGGTGTGGAAGATGTCCGGTGGTCTCGGTGCACAGTTGCCGTCATGATCGCCCCTCGTCAGTGCCTGAACCGCAGTCTTTGAAGTCGTCAGGTACGTGTTTCACGCTACTCCTGGGAGCTGCGAAAGACGGCGAATGGGGCGGGCGGGTCAGCGTATTTCCCGCGTAATTGTCGACGCGTCAATGGTCAGTGCACTGCGCCTGTTTATCAGCAGTCTGAGCAATTCTCGGGATCGTTTTCGGTCGTCGATTCAGTCGCACTGGAGAAGCTGAACCGCTTCAGGGGACAGGGCCCACACGTCGAGGTATGGAACCACCACGTGACCGTCCACCTGCTCGTGCAGCCAGCGGGAGAGCGTGCGCAGCCCAGTGCTGTCACCGGGCGGCAGCTGCACCATGCGGCGGCCCAGGTTGTCGTGGACGAGAAGCGTGCGACCGCTCGCAGCCAGGGCCCGGATCAGGCGCTCGTCGTCGGCGCGGTCACCCAGGGTGCGCGGTGAGTCGTACTCGAACCACAGGACGTCGCAGCGGGAGTCGATGGCGTCCCAGTGGTGCACCAACACGTGGATGTCGAAGCCGTCGATGTCGCTCTTCCACACCACCAGGTCCTCGGGGGCGGGCATGGCCAGCAGCGATGCGGGGGAGACCCAGTCCTCGACGGCGTGCCCGCCGGCGCCCTCCTCCGGCTGGAACCCGCCCGTGGAGCCGGCGCGGCTGAAGGACACCCGCGTGCCCACCGGTCCCACGAACCCCTCCACCACGGTGGCGCGCTCGGCGTGCGCAGCCAGGTTGCGGGCCAGGTAGCCGAGGAACATTGGATCACCTTCGACGCTGATCACCGAGCTCCGTGGGTCCGAAGCGAGGACGGCGGCCGCGGTGTCTCCCACGTTCGCCCCCACGTCGATGACCGCGACGTGCCGGTTCCCGGCCGCGAGCCGGGCGAGCAGGTCGATGGCGTACGCGTCGTACGTGGGATCCCGGCGCTGGTAGTAGGGGAGATTGTGCTCCGGTGGCAGCACGATCTCCACGCCACCGATGGTGTGACGCTGCTCCTGACGGCGCCAGGTCCGCCAGTGCACCCGCACCGGGTTGGTGGCGTGCCCGATCATGCGCCCGATGAAGCGCTTCTTGCGGACGGTCAGGGCCATGGGGGACAAGCCTTTGGTCAGGGGGATGCTGAGGCACGGGCAGGACGGCGCGATCAGGACCGCACGACCCGCCTCGCGCGCCACGATACTGCCACGGGCGTGGCGGCGCCGTGGACGGGCCGCGATCACGGCGGCAAGAGGCCAGCCAAGGGAATGCTGCGGGGTCGCCCTCTCACCGCCGGATGTGTGCTAGACATGTGACCGTCCACACGGGAGCCCCAGACGCGGGGGCTGAGATCGGGCCAGTGCTGCCCGGGACCGTCGAACCTGAACCGGCTCGTACCGGCGTAGGAAGTGAGGAACGGCCTTGCCTTCGCACACCCCCAGCACATCTGCCCCCGAGACCTCTGCGACGTCCGAGACCTCCACGGAGAACGGCCTACAGGACGCCCCCGGGGACAAGACCATCCAGCAGACCGAGCAGCACGAGTCCCACCGCCTGGCGTGGCTGGAGGACACGGAGCACGGCATCCAGGTGCCCGTCACGGAGATCCACCAGCTGGACGCCCCGGACGGCACACCCAACCACCCGCTGCAGGTGTACCGCACGATGGGCCCGGGCAGCGTCCCGGAGGAGGGGCTGGAGCCCTGGCGGGCGCCGTGGATCGAGGAGCGGGACGACACCGAGGTCTACGAGGCCCGCGGCCTCAAGCTCGAGGACGACGGCCGCAGCGCCGTGCGCCGCGGTGTACCGTCCCAGCAGTGGCGGGGGAGGAAGCCGGAGCCCCGGCGGGCCCGGCCCGGCAGGTGCGTGACCCAGATGCACTACGCGCGCCGCGGCGTCGTGACCCCGGAGATGCGTTTCGTGGCGCTGCGGGAGCAGTGCGACGTGGAACTGGTGCGCCAGGAGGTGGCCGCCGGGCGCGCGGTGATCCCGCTGAACGTGAACCACCCGGAGTCCGAGCCCATGGTCATCGGGCGGAAGTTCCTGGTGAAGGTGAACGCGAACATCGGCAACTCGGCGGTGACCAGCTCCATCAGCGAGGAGGTGGCCAAGCTGGAGTGGGCCGCCAAGTGGGGCGCGGACACGCTCATGGACCTCTCCACGGGCAACGACATCCACACCACGCGCGAGTGGATCCTGCGCAACTCCCCGATACCCATCGGCACCGTGCCCATCTACCAGGCGCTCGAGAAGGTGGACGGGGACGCCAACGCGCTCACGTGGGAGATCTACCGGGACACCGTGATCGAGCAGTGCGAGCAGGGCGTGGACTACATGACGGTCCACGCGGGCGTGCTGCTGCGCTACGTGCCGCTGACCGCCGAGCGCGTCACCGGGATCGTCTCGCGCGGCGGGTCGATCATGGCCGGCTGGTGCCTGGCGCACCACCGGGAGAACTTCCTCTACACGCACTTCGACGAGCTGTGCGAGATCTTCGCGCAGTACGACGTCGCGTTCTCCCTGGGCGACGGCCTGCGCCCCGGCTCCATCGCGGACGCCAACGACGCCGCCCAGTTCGCCGAGCTGGACACCCTCGCCGAGCTGACCAAGCGCGCGTGGGAGCACGACGTGCAGGTGATGGTGGAGGGTCCCGGCCACATCCCGCTGCACAAGATCCGCGAGAACGTGGAGCGCCAGCAGGAGCTGTGCGACGGCGCCCCGTTCTACACCCTGGGCCCGCTCGCCACGGACATCGCTCCCGGCTACGACCACATCACTTCCGCGATCGGTGCCACGGAGATCGCTCGCTACGGCACCGCGATGCTGTGCTACGTGACCCCCAAGGAGCACCTGGGCCTGCCCAACCGAGACGACGTCAAGACCGGCGTGATCACCTACAAGATCGCCGCCCACGCCGCGGACATCGCCAAGGGCCACCCGGGCGCCACGGAACGCGACGACGCGCTGTCCAAGGCACGCTTCGAGTTCCGCTGGCGGGACCAGTTCGGGCTGGGGCTGGACCCGGTGACCGCGCAGGAGTACCACGACGAGACCCTGCCCGCCGAGCCCGCCAAGACCGCCCACTTCTGCTCGATGTGCGGGCCCAAGTTCTGCTCCATGCGCATCTCCCAGGACATCCGGGACACCTACGGCAGCGCGGAGAACCAGGCCGCGATCGCCGGGATGCAGCGCAAGAGCCAGGAGTTCCTCGCCGCCGGGGGACAGGTGTACCTCCCGGAACCCACGGTCCGGGGCGAGGAGCCCGTGCGTCCCTGATCTCACCGGCGGGTGTATTGCCTCACACTTGGCGATTTTCTCGGGGTGGCCAGGCATCAAACGGCCCCCGCAGGACTAGCGTTGAGCCCGTGATCAAGGCGTTGTGGTAGGGCGCCGTGGACGGTGGGGCAGGAGTCTGCGCGGCTCCCGATCCACCCCGCGGCGCGCCTGCCCGACCGTGAGCGACCGGGGGTGCCCAGCGGCGTCGTCGGCGGCCTGGGTCTCAACCCGCCCACTCGCCGGACGTCGTGGAGGACGCCATGTGGACCCAATCGCTCGACACCCTGGGCAGCCTGCCCCTGACCGCCCTGGTGGCCGCCATTCCCATTGTCGTGTTCCTCGCGTGCATGATGCTCTTCAAGCTCACGGGCCTGAAGTCGGGTGTCATCGCCCTGGTGGTGCAGGTGCTTGTGGCGCTGTTCGTGTTCCACATGCCCGTGACCGCCGTGGCGGGGGCCGGTCTGCTGGGCCTGCTCACCGCGCTGTGGCCCATCGCGTACATCATCGTGATGGCCGTGTGGCTGTACCGGCTGAGCGTGCGCTCGGGGCGTTTCGACATCATCCGCTCCTCGATCGCGGGGGTGTCCGCTGACCAGCGGATCCAGGTGCTGCTCATCGCCTTCGCGTTCGGCGCGTTCCTGGAGGGCGTGGCCGGGTTCGGCGTGCCCATTGCGATCTGCGCCGCGCTGCTCGTGCAGCTGGGCTTCCCGCCCGTCCGCGCCGCGGTGCTGTGCCTCGTGGCCAACGTGGCGGCGGGTGCCTACGGAGCGATCGGTGTCCCCGTGCTCGTGGGCGCCCAGGTCACCGGCATGGAGGTGCAGGACCTCTCCCGGGCCATGGTGATCCTGCTGCAGCCGCTCACGTTCCTGGTGCCGTTCCTGCTGGTGTGGATGGTGGACGGCCTGCGCGGCCTGCGCGAGACCTGGCTCCCGGCGCTCGTGTCCTCCGCGGTGTTCTGCCTGGTGCAGGGCGGACTGCTGTGGTTCATGGGCCCCGAGCTCGCGGACCTCGCCGCCGGTCTGCTGGCCATGGTGTCCCTGTTCGCGCTGTGCCACGTGTGGTCCCCGCGCCGGGTGTCCCGCGCGCCTGAGGCCCCCGAGACCGCGGAGGCCAGCCACCCCCTCGGAGAGGTGGTGCGCGCCTGGAGCCCGTTCTACATCCTCACCGGCGTGATCCTCGTGTGGTCCATTCCCGCCGTGCAGCACCTGTTCACCAAGGGTGCCCTCGGGTTCACCACCCTCAAGGTGCCCATGCCCGGACTGACCGGCCACGTGACCACCGCCGCGGGCACCGTGGTGAACGCCACCTGGACCTTCTCCATCCTGGGCGCCACCGGCACCGCCATCCTGATCGCGGTTCTCATCACCTTCTTCACCACCCCGCAGCTGCACGTGAAGGAGCTCGTGGAGGAGCTGCGCGGCGCGCTCAAGGCGCTGGGCCCGGCCATCGTGCTGATCGCCGTGATCCTCATGCTCGCGAACATCGCCAACTACTCCGGCGGCTCCACCGCCATGGGCACCGCGCTCGCCGCTGCCGGGCCGATCTTCCCGCTGTTCGCGCCCATCATCGGCTGGATCGGGGTGTTCCTCACCGGCTCCGTGGTCAACAACAACACGCTGTTCGCGCCGCTGCAGGTGGCCACCGCGGAGGGCATCGGGGCCAGCCCGGCCCTGCTGGTGGGCACCAACACGGCCGGCGGCACCACTGCCAAGGTGATCTCCCCGCAGTCCATCGCGATCGCGGCGGGTGCCGTGGGCCTCAACGGCCGCGAGGCGGAGATCATGCGCGGTTCGCTCATGTACAGCCTGGGCATGCTTGCGGTGATGTGCGTGTGGACGTTCGGGCTCACCATGGTCTGAGCCACCCACACGCCACACCGGCCTCGCGGCGCCCACCCTGTTGCAGGGTGGGCGCCGCGCGCCATACTGGCTCCGCACACCTCGAGCCACGCTGGCTCATGTGCAGAAGGAGCCGGACGTGCTGCGCCCGGGGGACGACGACGCCGCACCGCCGGTCCCGCACCTGCGTCCCCTCGCGGAGACGGATGCCTCCGCGCCCACCGGGTGACCCGGTGTCACCGCCTCACGAACGAGGCGCGGTGAGCCAGTCCAGGAGCTCGGGCCACACGGCCTCGCCCACTGCGCGGCGGAGCAGGCCGTGGTGGCCGATCCGCGCGACCCCCAGCTGCTCGGGAGCGTACGTGCGGTGCTCCACGGTCGCGGACGTGAGCCGTGCGGTCAGCGCCGTCATCTGCGCCGGGCTCGCCCAGGAGTCATCCGAGGCGCCCAGGGCCAGGACGTGTTGCGTCACCGACGCGGCCCGGGCCGGGGCGTCCATGGACGGGTCGTCGAAGAAGTAGCCCCGGTGGCGAGCCCACGTGCCCCACTCGATCATGGCTGCCGCGGGAATGTCCTCGCCGATCCCGAGCTTCCTACCGGGCATGTACCCCAGAGTTCGGCTGATCGCGGGACCCACCACGTGGAGCATCGCAGCCACGCGCAGCTTCTCCTTCGCGGGGGTCACCGTGCGGGTGTCCGCCACGTGGGAGGACACGATGGCGAACCTGTCGAGCGCCTCGAGGCCCTGTCCCAGCACCATGGCGTGCCCACCGATGCTGTGGCCCACCGCCGTCACCGGCAGGTCCGGGAACCGGGCACGCGCCCAGGCGGCGACCGCGGGCACGTCACCGCCCATCCAATCCCGCATGCGCAGGTGCCTGTGCTCACGGGGATCGCCCGAGCGCCCGGTGCCGCGGTAGTCGTAGGTCACGGCGGCGAGTCCGCGCCCCACCACGTACTCGGCGAACGCCCTGTAGAACCGTTCCGGGGTCGCGGTGGCCGGGTGCACCACGACGACGCCGCTAGGTTCCTTCGCGGGCAGCCACACCGTGCCGACCACGGTCTCGGATCCCACGGGGACGGACAGGCTCTCGATGCGCACGGGGGTGCTCTGGGCGTCTCGCATGAAAGTTACTTTAGGGTACGAAGCATGCGCCGCCACGGGCTCCAGCACCGGTCGTAGCCCTGTGACGGGAGCGGTCGGCGCGCAGCGCTGGTGCCTGGACCTACTCCGCCCGGTGGCCACCGGTGCCCGAGCCCAGGTAGAACCGGGCCGCGTTGGCCCAGAACACGTTCTCCACGTGCTCCGCAGGAACAGCCCCCTCGATCACCCGAAGATCCTCGTCCCGGAACGGCCGCTCCGCCCGGGTGGAGGGCAGATCCGTGCCGACCATGAGCGCGGTGGGGTCCACGTCCACGATCGCGCGCACCACCGCGGCGGGATCCAGGTGGGCACGGCCGAAGCCGGTGGCCTTGACCTTCACGCTGCGCTCCACGAGCCGCAGCAGCGCGGGCAGCCCGTCCTCGTGCATCCCCAGGTGGTCGATGCTCGCCGCGGGCAGCGCGGCAATGCGCCGTGAGAGCGTCTCGTCGATGCTGCGCGCGTCGATGTAGAACTCCGCGTGCCAGCCGGCCAGCTCGTGAACGCGCCGGGCCAGCCGTTCGAGGTCGTCCAGGTCAGCAGACCCGCCGCGGGCCACGTTGAACCGCACCGCCCGCACTCCCGCGCGGTCGAGATCGAGGATCCGGGCGTCGTCGGCGTCCGCGGGGAGCTGGGTGACGCCCACGAACCCGGGGCCGAGCGCGCGCAGCGCCTCGATCAGGTACCCCTGGTCGAAGCCCTGGAACGCCCCCGAGACCACCGCCCCGCCCGCGATCCCGAGACCGCTGACGCGCCGCCGGTAGTCCGCCACGGTGAACGGCTCGGGCAGGTACCCGCGGTTCTCCACCAGGGGATGGGCAGGGTCGATGATGTGCAGGTGCGAGTCGAACACGCGCTGTTCCATGGGCTCCCTCTCTCGTGCCGTGGTGCGCTTGAGTCGGCCGGAACGACGCCGCCCGCTGGCCTCGCGCACGATTCGTGCGGTCTCGTGCGAGCTCCGTCCCGGCCACCGTTCCATGGGCCGTGCGGTGCTCACCGCACCGGTCGAGGCCACGCACCCCTGAGCACCCGCACCGCGGCGCCGGAGAGCGCGAGCGCCCCGGAGAGTCCGAGGGCCAGGACGCCGTGCTCGACACCGAACGCGCCACCTGCCGCGTACCCGGTGACCAGGCAGAGTGTCACGATCCAACGGTACGCGGCCCAGCACCGTGCCTGCTCCGTGACCGGGACGGCGTCCAGGATGGTGCGGGACACGGCCGCGTTGAAGGCCCCGTTGGCGGCACCGCCCGCCAGGAACAGGGGCACGCCCCACGGCGCACCGGGCAGGAACACGGCGAGCGCGAGGAACACGGCACCCATGGTGGCGGCGCCGGTGACGAGCAGCGGCGTCGTCGTGCCGGGTGCGCGGCCCGCGAGCTGCCCACCGAGAACGACTCCGAGCCCCCACAGTCCCCACGCGAGACCTACCGCCGCGGCGGTCCACCCCGCGGGGCCGGTGAGGGCGAACACCCCGGCCACCCCTTCGAGCGATGTGGCGAACACGGTCCATCTCAGCAGCACCAGTCCGGCGATCCCGAACGCCCCGGGGGCCGCGAGGCGTCGGAAGCCGAGCCACACGCCGCGTTCGCGGGAAGTGTCCAGGGGGACGGGGGTGCGGCCGGTGACGCCGAGGGCGACGGCGGCCAGGGCCAGGAACGTGGCGGCGTTGACCAGCAGCAGTGGCGCGATCCCGCCGACCCCGAACGCCACACCCCCGAGTGCCGCACCGAGGGCCTGGGACAGCCCGTTGACGGTGGCCAGGTGCCCGCCCGTGCGCTGGTGGTCCCGGCTGTGCACCGCGATGAGCTTGTTCGCCACGGGTCCGGTGAGAGCCGCGACCGAACTGGCCGCCGCAACGCATCCCACGACCACGACATCCTGCCGGGCCACGGCCATGAGGCCGAACAGTCCCGCCTGGACCACCAGGGAGGCGGGCCACCACCACCAGCGCAGTGAGCGGTCCGCAAGCACGCCGCCGAACAGTCCCAGGGCGAGGGACGGAATGGCCTGCGCCAGCAGGATCGCGGAGAGCAGCTGCGGGGAACCCGCCTGGGCGGCGCGCAGGGAGAAGGCGACCGCGGCGACGTCGTCCCCGCACGAGGACAGCAGCAGGCCCGCCAGCAGCACCGTGAGTCGGAGGCCGTGGCGTGTGGGCGCGCCCGTCACGCGCGGCGGTCCCCCAGGTGCGTGGGCAGCCACAGGGCCTCCCACGCGGGGGCCTCCTGCTGCATGTTGGCCGTGCGCTCGGGCACCTCCTCCGGGAGCCAGTAGCGCCCGGCGTCACGCTGCAGGTAGCCGTACTCCACGAGTTCGCGGCGCCAGAACGCCCAGTCCTCGACCACGGGGCGGAGGACGTCGTTCACCTCGGGTTCCGTGTACGTGTGCCCCGCGGAGAACAGCGAGAGCAGGTGCAGCAGCACGTGCACGCGGGCCTTGCGGCGGGCCGGGACGGAGACCACCCGGCCGTCGTGGAGGAACCGGCCGAGGGCCCTGCGGTGCTCGGCCTCGGCACGCTGCCACTGCTCGGATGCTGCGTCCGGAACCGACGGCGCGGAGCTGGGAGGCAGCGCGGGGCTGGGAGGTGGGGCGGCGGCGTCGTTCTTTCGCAGGAGGTCGGCGCGGGCCGCGGTGTAGGGCTGACCGGTGGCGCGCATGCGGGCGCGGACCAGTTGTTTGAAGTCGCTGTGGTGAGTCATCTCGTACCTGGACCGGGCCATGCACCCCCAGCGTGATCGCCCGGCGGGACGAGGACGGACAGCAGTTCGAGGAACCGAGGATCTTCTCCCCTTCGCCGGGGCGCCGGAGCTGGGGTCCGTGCGCGGGCTGGGCGTCGGTTCACGCCGTCTGCCCGAGAGTATGCCACATCACACCGTGGAACCCGGGCCGGTGTGCCTGGAGACCTGCCGCCCAACCCGTGGTCAGGAGAAAGAGCGCATCACGCCTGAGCGTTCACCTGCCGAGATCGAGTTCCGCGAATCCCGTGGCCGCCATCCAGAACCCCACGAGCCCGGCAACCCACAGGAGCGTGATCTTTGCTTCCCTTTCGAGGACGGGGACGAGTTTCTCCAGGCGGGGCCAGATCCGATCGCCCAGGATGAGGGCGCAGACGAGCAGGATCACGGCTGGCAGCACCATCACCAGGCAGTACCCCGCGAGCAGGGCAAGACGTGAGGGCCAGCCGATGGGCATTGCCGTGATGATTCCGTTCGCGGCGAGGTACGGCACCATCGTGGCCGCTTCCGTGAGCGCGGCTCCGCCGCCCAGGGCGATCATGGCTCCGGGGTTCAGGGAACGCGGGGTCTGGCGGCGTGTCTCCCGCGTGGTCGGATTGGGCGCCAGGATCCCGAACGCGAGCAGGCCCACGCCCGCAATCAGCTTGAACCACTGGGCGGGTTCGCTGTCCCAGACTCTGCCGGCCACGCCGGAGACCAGATCGAAGCCCAGGGCGATGGCCACGCCGAGCGCGAAGTAGATCAGCACCACGGTGGCGAAGTAGATCACCAGGGGCACCACGTCCACGCGCCGCCGGGAGAGCACCAGGACGATGGGGATCACCAGCGTCCCCAGGCTCATGCTGTCCAGCAGGGCCAGTCCGGTCAGAGCCAGGAGATCACCCATGCGCGACCCTCCCGTACGATCGTATGAACTACCCTGACCATACACTTGTACGAGAGGTGGTGGGAAGATGCCGGAGCAGCAGACGTCGGGTGACGGTGCGCCGAGTCGCCAGCGCATTGCGGAGGCGGCGATCACGGTGATCGCCCACCGCGGATTCGACGTGGTGAGTGTGCGCAGCGTGGCACAGGAGTCCGGGCTGTCCGCGGGGACCGTGCAGTACCACTACAGAACCCGCAAGGACCTCCTGGTCGCGGCCCTGGAGCGTTCCGTGGAGCGGCAGACGCAGCGCGTCATGGCCGCTCGCGGTCAACCGGGTCACCGCGCGTCACTCACGCGCACCCTGCGCGAGCTGCTGCCGGGGGAGGGGGTGCGCGATGAGGACGCGGCCGTCTGGGTCAGCTTTGGCGCCGCGGCCTCCACGCGGGACTGGCTGGCCGAGCTGTACTGGCACGAGATGCGCACGTTCCAAGCGCTCGTGCGCCAGGCGCTGACCCGGGCGCAGGAGGACGGCGTGCTCCGCGACGGGTTGAGCCCGGAGACCGCCGCGCCTCTGGTCACGGCCCTGGTGAACGGGCTGACGCTGGACTGCCTCAACGCGCCGGATCCCGTGCGTCGCGGCGTCGAGGGCGCTCTGGAACGTGGGCTCTCGCTGCTCCTCTCGGACTGAGGCGGGTCGGACGCGGGCGGAGTCACGCCGGGCAATGCCACCGGGTTCGAACCGTTCGCGGGGCGGCCGGGGCGAGACCGCTCGCGCCTCGGCGCCATCCCGGGGAGGACGGGCCAGGGCTCAGCGTGCGAACGTGTCCTGCAGGACGCCCCGGGGTGACCACAGGGCCACGGAGTCACCCACGTGGTCCGGGAGATCAGCGTCCGGCTGCTGGTCGGTGGTGTCCGAGCTGTGCGTGCCCGGTCCCGTGTGGAGGTGCAGCTGCTGGCCCGGCGCCAGCACACACCCCCGGCCCACGGTCATGCTGTGGCCCCGGGAGGCCCGGATGCTGTAGCCGGAGGCGTCCACCGGGTGCGGCGAGGTGTTGTGGAGGACCACGTGCCCGCGGGTGCAGTGGCGCGGTTGCTGGTCCGGGTCCTGGCCGGTCGCGCCCACCACGCGCAGACCCTCGTTGTCGGGGAACGGTTCGGATCCCTGCACGTGGCGGGCCAGCTGCACAGGGAAGTCCCCGGTGATCCGGTCCACCCCGAGTGCCACCATCCGGTCGTAGGCGTCCGGGGAGTCCACGGTGTACACGCCCACGCTGAGGCCCGCGGCCTTGACCCGTTGCACGGCCGCGGCGTCCAGCGGTCGGTACTCGATGCCCACCGCGTGCGCGTAGCCGGCGATCTCGCCCAGCTCCGCGGCTGCGGGCACCTCGTCCGCCAGCTGCTGCAGGGGGATCTCCGGGGCCAGCGCCGCGAACGCCCGGTTGGAGGCGGCGTCGTAGCCCAGGACCTCCACCCGACCGTCTCGTACCAGTGGCTGCCACTCGGGCTTGCGCTGCAGCGCGTCGGCCAGGACCTGCTCGATGCCCGGCGAGTTCTCGGGCGACTTGACCTCGATAAATACGCCGATCCGGTCCCCGGCGACCGCGGCGGCGTCGTCCAGGTGCGGGATCCTCTCGCCGTGGAACGAGGCGGAGAAGTGCGAGCCCACCTCGAGGCGCTGCAGCTCCGCCCACGTGAAGGAGGTGATCGGGTCGCGCTCGCGGCCAGGGAAGACCTTGGCCGCGTCGGTCGTGCGGGCAGGGGTGTCGTCGTGGAACGCGAACGGCACTCCGTCCGCGGAGAGCTGGACGTCCAGTTCGAAGAAGTCCGCGCGGGAAGAACGGGCCTGCCGGAATGCGCACACGGTGTTCTCGGGGGCGGTGCCGGCCGCGCCGCGGTGGCCGACCAGCAGGGGAGTGTGCATGGGCTGGGCCGGGCGGGGCACGGTGGGATCCGGGACGGTCAACGGGGCGGCAGGGCAGGC
>NZ_JASDCY010000042.1:0-23705 GCF_030407675.1 Kocuria sp. APC 4018
CGGATCGGTGCCATGGGAAGTACCTCAGTCCGTGAGAGTGACCAGAACGGCTTGCGGCGGGCAGAAGAGCCGCACCGGGGCGAAGCGGGATTCCCCGAGTCCCTGGGAGATGTTCACGGGGACGCCCCGGTGCTCGATGAGCCCCTTGCAGATCGCCGGGTCCAGGTCGCAGTTGCTGACCAGCGCGCGACCCCCGGGCAGGCAGACCTGGCCGCCGTGGGTGTGTCCCGCGAAGACGATGTCCGCGCGGTCCGCGGCGAAGCGGTCCAGGGTCCGGAGGTACGGCGCGTGGGCCACCCCGATCCGCACGTCCGCGGGTGCCGGCTCGCCCTCGGGGAAACCGGGGTGGCGGTCGTAGTTCAGGTGGGGGTCGTCCACGCCGGAGAAGTCGAGGACCGCGCCGGCCACCTCCAGTCGCTGGGAGCGGTTGATGAGCCCCACCCAGCCGTGGGCGTCGAAGGCCCGGTGCATGTCCTCGGTGGGCAGCCGCGGCGCCTCGTCCTTCTTCTCGCTGGCCGTGGTGCGCCACAGGTAGCGCGCGGGGTTCTTGGGGCGCGGCGCGAAGTAGCAGTTGGACCCCGGGACGTACACGCCGGGGAAGCGGAACAGGGGCTCGAGGATCTCCAGCAGGTACGGCAGAGCCTTCATGTGGGAGAGGTTGTCCCCGGTGTCGACCACCAGGTCCGGCTCCAGTGCGGCCAGGGAGTGCACGAAGCGCTTCTTGGCCTCCTGCCCCGGAACGGTGTGCAGGTCAGAGATGTGCAGCACGCGCAGCGGCCGTGCGCCCCGCGGGAGGACGCGCACCGTCTCCTGCCGCAGCTGGAAGCGCCGACGCTCCACCAGGGAGGCCCAGGCCAGTGTGCCCGCTCCCGCGGCGAACAGGCCCGCCCCGGCCGCGGCGACGAATCGCGCGGCCGAGGCGGTGCCGGTCTCGGGTGTTGCGGTCACTTCGTGGTGGAGAGGACGCTGGCGGGCGGGTCCGAGAAGGGCGCCGTGCTGTAGCTGGGGGCCACGGCCTTCATGTAGTTCTGCCACTGGGCACCCGCGTAGGTGGCGCCGTCCACCCAGTCGGTGCCCGAGCCGCCGGTCTTGCCACCGATGTTCAGACCGTTGAGGGAGCGCGAGCCGTACTCGTAGTTGCCCACCCAGGACGCGGTGGACAGGCCCTTGGTGTAGCCGAGCATCCACGTCTGGGTGGAGTTGTCGGTGGTGCCCGTCTTGGCGGCGGACGCGTTCGGCAGCCCGATCCCGCGCTGGTACGCGGAGCCCTTCACGATCACCTGTTCCAGGACGTAGTTCACGCCCTGCGCCACTTCCTTCTTGATCACCTGCTCGCACTTGGTGGCCGGGACCTCGTAGTTCTTCCCGGTGCTGTCCGTGACCTTGGTGATGGCGCGCGGCTCGCACATCACGCCGTCGTTGGCGAACGCGGAGAACGCCCGGGCCATGGTCATGGGGGAGATGTCCGCAGAACCGCCCAGCAGGGAGGAGAGCACCGTGGTGTCCACGGGGTCCCCGGTCTTGCCGTCGTGGATGCCCAGGGCCTTGGTGATCTCACCGATCGCGCACAGGTCCAGGTCCGCGGCCATGGCGTACAGGGCGGAGTTGATGGAGTTGTAGATGCCGTAGTCCACGTCCATCACCTTGTTGTAGCCCGGTGTGGCGTTCTGGAAGGTCAGGCCCTCGCCGTTCGTCCCGGGCTCGATCTTGTACCCGTTGGGCAGGCACGAGGCCTTCCACTTGTAGTCCGCGGGGTAGTTCAGCTTCCGGGCGTCGATGCTGGCCTTGACGCCCTTGCCCGAGTTGATCCACTCGGCCAGGGTGAACGGCTTGAACGTGGAGCCCACCTGGAACCCGCCGGCGCCACCCATGGAACTGTCCACGTTGAAGTTGTACGTGGTGTTGGAGTCACCCTCCGCCGCGGAGTAGTTGGTGTTCTGCGCCATGGACACCACGTGGCCGTTGCTGGGCTCCAGGGAGACCAGGGCCGTGGAGACGTTGTCCGGGTTGTTGTCCTTGGGCTGGGTGGCGTTGACCTGCTCCTCCGCGGCCTTCTGGGCCTTGGGGTCCAGGGTGGTCTGGATGGTCAGTCCGCCGCGCTGCAGGGTGGCCAGTCGCTCGTCCGGGGTGGCCCCGTAGACGTCCGACTGCATGATCTCGTTCTCCACGTAGTCGCAGAAGTACGGTGCGGACTTCGCCGCGGAGCAGCCCGAGTTGGTGGGGTGCACGTCCAGGGTCATCGGCTCCTTGGCCGCCTTCTCACCCTCCGCCTGCGTGATGGCGCCGGTCTGCACCATGGTGTCCAGCACCACGTTGCGCCGCTGGGTGGAGGCCTCCGGGTTCACCTGGGGGTCGTAGTAGTTGGGGGACTGCACCATGCCGGCCAGGGTGGCGGACTGCGCAATGCTGAGCTTGGACGCGGGGATGCCCCAGTAGTACTGGGCGGCCGCCTCCACGCCGTAGTTGGAGCCGCCGAAGAGCACGATGTTCAGGTAGCCCTCGAGGATCTCGTCCTTGGACTTCTCCTGCTCCATGGACAGGGCGAGCTTGATCTCCTTGACCTTGTCCACCACGCCCTTGTCGGCGCCGATGGTGCTGGTCTCCTCGCCGTTGCGCACCTGCTGGTCGATGATGAGGTTGTTCACGTACTGCTGCGTGATGGTGGAGGCACCCTGCCGGGCGCTCGGGTTGACCAGGTTGTTGGCCATGGCACGGGCGATGCCCCACGGGTCCACGCCGCCGTGCTCGTAGAAGTCGCGGTCCTCGATGGAGATCAGCGCATCCACCATGTGCGGGGAGATCTCCTCCAGCGGCACGGGGTCACGGTTCTGGGCGAAGAACTTGGCCACCTCGGTGCCGTCCTTGGCCACCACGGTGGACGCCTGGGACACCGGGCCCGATTCCATCTCGGCGGGCAGGGACTTGAACCAGCCGATGGAGGCGTTGGCGGCCATTCCGGCGGCCGCGGCGGGGGGGATCAGGAGCCCGGCCACGACCACTCCGGCAACCACGGCAACCGCGATGAACGCGATGACGTTGCCCAGGACCGAGGTGGGCTCAGGGCCCGATGTGTTGCGTGATGCCATTGCGCCAGTCTACAAGCCGGGTCCGACCGCGGCGGTCCACCCGAGGTGCGGTTCGGCTGTGATGTCCCCGGCAGGCAGACCCGCGCGCGAGCACGTCCCGGCAAGTAGTGTGGTGGCCATGACCACTTGGGAATACGCAACCGTTCCGCTCATGATCCACGCCACCAAGCAGATCCTGGACAACTGGGGGGAGGACGGGTGGGAGCTCGTGACCGTGCTGCCCGGCACTCAGGCCGCGGACACGCCCGCGGGCAACATGACGGCGCCCGTGCAGACCAACCCGATCGCCTACTTCAAGCGTCCCAAGAACTGAGCGCGGGGAGGATCACACCATGAGTGAGGAAGTCGAAGCCAGGATCGCGCGGCTCGGACTCCAGCTGCCCGAGGTGGCCAAGCCCCTGGCGGCCTACGCCCCGGCCGTGGTGAGCGGCAACCACGTCTACACCGCGGGGCAGCTGCCCCTGGTGTCCGGTTCGCTGCCGGCCACCGGCGTGGTGAGCGACTCCGGCGCGGAGGGCACCGTGTCCCCCGAGCGCGCCGCGGAGCTCGCCGAGCGCTGCGCGCTCAACGCCATCGCGGCCGTGAAGTCGCAGATCGAGGACCTGGACCGGGTCCAGCGCATCGTGAAGGTCACGGGCTTCGTGGCCAGCGCCCCGGACTTCTACGGTCAGCCGGCCGTGGTGGACGGCGCCTCCACCCTGCTGGGCCGGGTCTTCGCCGGTGCCGGTGTGCACGCCCGCTCCGCCGTGGGTGTCAGCGTCCTGCCGCTGAACTCCCCGGTGGAGGTCGAGCTGATCGTCGAGTTCGCCTGAGCATGTCCGGGCACCGCGGCGGGGAGCGCATCTTCACCGTGCCCCCCGCCCACGCCAAGGCGGCCCGGGCGTGGCTGGACCGCGGGATCGGGCTCAACGGCTCCTCACCGCGGCACGGCGCGGCCACCGTCTTCGTGAGGGACGGAGACCGCGGGGTGGAGACCCTCATGCTGCACCGCCCCGGGCGGCAGGCCATGGGCACGCTGTCCTTCCCCGGCGGCATCACCGAGACCAGCGACGACGAACCCCTGGACTGGCGTGGGCCGTCCTCGGCGCAGTGGGCCCACAAGCTGCTCTCCGAGGACATCGGCCTGGCCCGGCGCAGCCTCGTGACGGCGGCACGCAAGACGTTCGTGGAGGCGGGAATCCTGTTCGCGGGCACACCCATGCACGGGGTGGCGGAGAACGTGGAGGGCGTGGACTGGATGCGCTCGCGCGAGCTGCTGGCCACGGAGGACATCTCGTTCGCGGACCTGCTGGCCAAGCGCAGCATGGCGTTCCACAGCGAGTGCCTGCGCCCCCTGTCCCACTGGGCCACCTCGGACTTCGTGCACCAGCGGCTGGACCTGCTGTTCTTCGCGGCCGCGGTGCCCGTGGGGCAGCGCCACTGCGCACTGGCCACCCAGCGCGGTCGGGCCTGGCTGGGATGGGTGGATGCCCGCGCACTGCTCGAGGACCCCTGGTCCACGGACGTGCCCGAGACGTTCCGGCAGCAGGCGGAGGACTCCGCGCGCAGCGACGACCCCTGGCACTTCGACCTGGAGGAGCTCACCACGCCGGGCGTGCGGTGCGCGGTGGAGGCCGTGGCCGAGGCGTCCTCCGCGGTGGCCTTCCTGGCGGCCCGGCGGGACATGCGCGTCAAGCGGCCGCGGCTGGACCTGCGGGACGGCGAACCCGTCCTCGTGCTCGACGGCTGAGACCCGTCCGCACACCGGGAACGGCGCAGAACGTGAGACGCCCGCGGCAGGTGCCGCGGGCGTCGTCGTGCTCCGGGGAACGGATCAGCGCGAGCGCTGCTTGAGGCGCTGCAGGTCCAGAATGACCACGGCGCGGGCTTCGAGACGGATCCAGCCGCGCTGGACGAACTCGGCCAGGGCCTTGTTCACGGTCTCGCGGGAGGCGCCGACCAGCTGGGCGAGCTCCTCCTGGGTGAGCTCGTGGGCCACCAGGATGCCGTCCGTGGCGGGGCGGCCGAAACGGTCCGCGAGGTCCAGCAGCGCCTTGGCCACGCGGCCGGGGACGTCCGAGAACACGAGGTCCGCGAGGTTCTCGTTGGTGCGGCGCAGCCGGCGGGCCAGCGCCTGGAGCAGCTGGGCGGAGACCTCGGGGGAGTGCTGGATGACCTTGCGCAGGTTCTCGTGCTTGAGCCCGGCCAGGCGGGTCTCGGAGACCGCGGTGGCGGACGTGGAACGGGGGCTGGGATCGAACAGCGCCATCTCGCCGAAGATCTCGCCCGGGCCCATCACGGCCACGAGGTTCTCGCGGCCGTCGCTCGCGGTGCGGCCGAGCTTGATCTTGCCGGAGACGATGAAGTAGAGCTGGTCGCCGGGATCGCCCTCGTGGAACAAGGTGGCGCCGCGGGAGAGATCCACCTCGGTGATCTCCTTGGTCAGAGCGGCGAACGCCTCGTCGTCCAGGGAAGCGAAAAGCGGAGCGCGGCGCAGGACGTCGGTATCCAAGGTAGATCTCCTCACGAAGAAGGGTGAGCCCGTGTGGGGGCCACGTGCTAGATGACGTTCCATCGTAACGAATTTCACACGGTCCGGGTCCAGCCCTCGGGTGGTGCTCAGAGTGAACGTTCAGGGAATTGTCGGGTTTCCGTCCCGGGCCCATTGCGCGGCGCCCGGATTCATGGTCTGCCCCGTCACCCACCGTATGCTCGACCCGACACGCACCAGCTCCCCGCGTGGCCCCCCCACCTTTGAGGACCTTCATGACCCTGGCCCTGAACCTTCTGGACGTGCTGCTGATCGTCGTGCTCCTGGCGTACCTGATGGCCGGATACCGCCGGGGGTTCTTCCGGTCACTTGCCGCCATCCTCGGGCTGGTCCTGGGCGCCGTGCTCGCGTTCTGGGCCGGCCCCGTGGTGGCCTCGTACGTGGACCCGCAGTGGCAGATCCCCGCCGTGCTGCTCACGGTGCTCGTGCTGCTCGCGCTCGGGGAGTACCTGGGCACCGTGCTGGGCCGGACGCTGTCGGGGCTGCTGGAGAAATCCGGCGTGGGGCTGCTGGACCGGCTCGGGGGCGCGGTGCTCAACGTGGCGGTGGCGGCGCTGGTCATCTCCCTGCTCGGTTCTCTGGTGGGCCAGTTCGGCCTGCCCGCGCTGTCCCAGCAGGTGGCGTCCTCGCAGGTGCTGCGGGGCATCGAGCGGCTCACGCCGGACGCGGTGCGCCACGCCATGACCCAGACCCGCAACGCCGTCAGCGGTGCGCAGGGCATCCGCCAGCTGGACGAGCTGCTCTTCCCCACGGAGGCGGCGCCGGATCCCCAGGACACCCCCGACTCCCAGGTGGTCGCGGATGCCGGGCAGTCCGTGGTGCAGGTCTACGGCACGGCCGCCCAGTGCGCGCAGAACCAGACGGGCTCCGGGTTCGTGGCTCAGTCCGGCACCGTGGTCACCAACGCGCACGTGGTGGCCGGGGTGGACCAGCCGGTGGTGGAGACGCGCGACGGTCGCGTCTACCCGGCCCAGACGGTGCAGTACGACGCCGCCTCGGACCTCGCCGTGCTGCGCGTCCCCGACCTGCCGGAGGCCCCGCTCCCCATGCACAGGGAGGTGAGCCCGGGGGAGACCGTGTCCTTCGCGGGGTACCCCCTGGGTGGCCCCTACACCCTGCGCCCGGCCACCATCCAGGGTGAGGCGGTGGCTCCCGTGCAGAACGTGACCACGGGCGAGACGCAGACGCGCAGCATCATCCAGATCGCCGGCAACGTGGAGCAGGGCAACTCGGGTGGTCCGCTGCTCGACGCCGACGGTCAGGTGGTGGGCGTCGTGTTCGCCAAGGCCGTGGAGGGCGAGGCCGGGTACGCCATTCCCGTGGACCGGGTCACCGAGATCCTCGCCTCGGCGGGTGACTCCACCGCTCCGGTGCCCACGGGTCAGTGCGTGGCGGGCTGAGTCCCTCCCCGGGGACGCGGGTCGATCGGGCGCAGTGAGCACGCCGCCGCCGGTGGAGCGGGCGCGCTGAGCACGCCGTGGCAGGGCGGGGCTGCGGTGCCCTCAGCCGATCCCGAGGTTGCGGGCCACCACGTCCACGGCCAGCTCGTACCCGAGCACCCCGGCCCCGGCGATCACCGCAGTGGCCTGCGGTGAGACGAACGAGGTGTGCCGGAACGCCTCCCGACGGTGCACGTTGGAGATGTGCACCTCCACGACCGGCATCTCGCACATCTCCAGCGCGTCGTGGACGGCCACGGAGTAGTGGGTCAGAGCGGCGGGGTTGATCACGATGCCGCAGGCCTCCGTGCGCGCCCGCTGGATCCAGTCCACGAGCTGGCCCTCCCAGTTGGACTGCTCGAACACGACCTCCAGGCCGTAGCTCTGCGCCCTGGCGCGCACGTTCGTCTCCACGTCCGCGAGCGTGGTGCTCCCGTAGATCTCGGGCTTTCGCGTCCCCAGTGTGTTCAGGTTGGGGCCGTTGAGGACGTGGATCGGCAGCTCGCTCATGCCCCCATTCAAGCGCATCGGCCCCGCACACCTCGCCACGGACGCACGACGCCGCGGTGCCTCTTCCGGGCAGATCGCGCGGGCCGTTCCTCTGGCGGGCGCCGCCCGGGCGTCCGGCGGTCTCCGCCGCGGGGCCCGCGCCATGGACGACGCCGCCGCAGTGCCTCCCGTGGGGAAGGCGCCGCGGCGGCGTCGTGAACGCGGTGGTGCCGGTGGGCTACTTGGTGCCCAGCGAGTCCACGATCTGCTGCATGACCGTCTGGTCCGCGAGCGTGGAGACGTCCCCCACGGGGCGGTCCTCGGCGACGTCCTTGAGCAGGCGGCGCATGATCTTGCCCGAGCGGGTCTTGGGCAGCTCGGGGACTATCAGCACCTTCTTGGGCTTGGCGATCGGGGAGATCTCCCGGCCCACGTGCGCGCGGATCTCCTCGGCGAGCTCGGCGGCGTCCCGGTTCTCGGCGGTGGCCTGGTCCGAGAGGATCACGAAGGCGAAGACCGCCTGGCCCGTGGTCTCGTCCTTGGCACCCACCACGGCGGCCTCGGCCACGGACGGGTGGGAGACCAGCGCGGACTCGATCTCGGGGGTGGACAGGCGGTGGCCGGAGACGTTCATGACGTCGTCCACGCGGCCCAGGATCCACACGTCCCCGTCCGCGTCCCGCTTGGCGCCGTCACCGGCGAAGTACTTGTCCCCGAACTGACCCCAGTAGGTGTTCACGAAGCGCTCGTCGTCGCCCCAGATGGTGCGCAGCATGGACGGCCACGGCTTGCGGACCACCAGGAAGCCGTCCGTCTCGTTGGGGAGCGAGGTGCCGGCGTCGTCCACCACGTCCACGGCGATGCCCGGCAGCGGCACCTGCGCGGAGCCCGGCTTGGCGTGGGTGACGCCGGGCAGCGGGGAGATCATCATGGCGCCGGTCTCGGTCTGCCACCAGGTGTCCACGATGGGGCAGCGCCCGCCGCCGATCACACGGTGGAACCAGGTCCACGCCTCGGGGTTGATGGCCTCGCCCACGGTGCCCAGCAGGCGCAGGGAGCTGAGGTCCCACTCGCCGGGGATGTCCTCGCCCCACTTCATCATGGTGCGGATGGCGGTGGGGGACGTGTAGAGGATGCTCACGCCGTACTTCTGCACGATCTCCCAGAAGCGGCCGCGGTGCGGGGAGTCCGGGGTGCCCTCGTAGATCACCTGGGTGGCGCCGTTCACGAGCGGCGCGTAGGTGATGTAGGTGTGGCCGGTGACCCACCCGACGTCCGCGGTGCACCAGTAGACGTCCGTCTCCGGCTTGAGGTCGAACACGTTCTTGTGGGTGAACGCCGCCTGGGTGAGGTAGCCGCCGGTGGTGTGCAGGATGCCCTTGGGCTTGCCGGTGGTGCCGGAGGTGTAGAGGATGAACAGCGGGTCCTCGGCGTTCTGCTCCGAGGGCGTGTGCTCGGGGGAGGCGTTCTCGGTGACCTCGTGCCACCACACGTCACGGCCGTCCCGGAACGCGACGTCCTCGCCGTTGCGCTTGACCACCACCACGTGCTGGACGGAGCTCCCGCCCTTCTCCAGGGCGGCGTCCACGGCGGGCTTGAGCGTGGTGGGCTTGCCGCGGCGGTAGGAGCCGTCCGCGGTGACCACGAGCTTGGCCTCGCCGTCCTCGATGCGCGAGCGCAGGGCGTCCGCGGAGAAGCCGCCGAAGACCACCGAGTGGATCGCGCCGATGCGCGCGCACGCGAGCATGGTGATCACGGCCTCCGCGATCATGGGCAGGTACACGGCCACGCGGTCGCCCTTGCCCACGCCGAGCGCCTCGAACGCGTTCGCGGCCCTGGAGACCTCGTCCTTGAGCTGCGCGTACGTGTAGGACGCGCTGTCCCCGGGCTCGCCCTCGAAGTACAGGGCCACGCGGTCACCGTTGCCGGCCTCCACGTGGCGGTCCACGGCGTTGTACGCGGCGTTGAGGGTGCCGTCCTGGAACCACTTGGCGAACGGCGGGTTGGACCAGTCCAGCACCTCGGTGAACGGGGTGGACCACGTGAGCAGCTCACGGGCCTGGTCCGCCCAGAACTCCTCGCCCTGCTCCTCGGCCCGCGTGTACAGCTCCGCGGTGGCGTTGGCCTGGGCGGCGAACTCCTCGCTCGGGGCGAAGGTCTTCGGCTGGGCTGCGGGATCCGGGGTCATGGTGCTCCTTCACTGGGGCCGGTGCGCGCCGCTCGCGCGGACGCGTGGTGCAGTTCACATTCTCCCGCTCAGCCTAGTGGAACCGCGCGGGCCCGCTCCATCATGCGCGGGCGCATGTCGAGCGCGTTCCGTGCTGTTCGGGCGGGTTTGACCCCCGTCACGGGGCACAGCATGATCGAGGGCATGGAGACCCCCGCCGCAGCCGAGCACGTGCGTTTCGTCCCGGCGCGGCAGGCGGAGCAGGCGGCCGCGCGGCGTCGTCGTGCCGGGAGTGAGACGGCCCTGTCCAGGACGCGGCGCGCACGGCGCATCCAGCGGATCCTCGCGCAGACGTACCCCTACGCCGTGGCGGAGCTGGACTACGACGACGCCTGGCAGCTGCTCGTGGCCACAGTCCTGTCCGCGCAGACCACCGACATCCGGGTCAACGCGGTCACGCCGGGGCTCCTTGCCGCGTACCCCGGCCCGCGCGAGCTGGCCGAGGCCCCCGCCGAGGACGTCCAGGAGATGGTGCGCTCCCTCGGTTTCTACCGCTCCAAGGCACGCTCGATCCAGGCCCTGGCCGCGCGCATCGTGGACGAGTACGACGGCGCCGTGCCCGGCACGCTCGAGCAGCTCGTGACCCTGCCCGGCGTGGGGCGCAAGACGGCGAACGTGGTGCTCGGCAACGCGTTCAGGGTGCCCGGGATCACCGTGGACACCCACTTCGGACGGCTCGCGCGCAGGCTGGGATGGAGCACCCAGGACGATCCGGTCAAGGTCGAGGCGGACGTGGCCGCGCTGTTCCCGCCCGCGCTGTGGACGGAGCTGTCCCACGAGCTGATCTACCACGGGCGGCGGATCTGCCACTCCCGTCGGCCCGCGTGCGGGGTGTGTCCCGTGGCGGACCTGTGCCCCTCCTACGGCGAGGGCCCCACGGACCCGGAGGCGGCACGAACGCTGCTCGGCTACGAATTGAAACCCGGCCGCGAGGACCTGCTGGCCGGGTTCATGGCAGGGCGCACCCGGCGGCAGCTGCGCGCCGAGGGACACACGCTCAGCGCGTGAGAGGACGGACGATGACCACTTCCCAGGCTCAGCCGGGCAGCCCGCGCGAGCAGCTCGTGGAGCTCGCGCGCCACGGCGACTCCGTGGTCATGCACGACCGCGAGCCGTGGCGGATCGGGCAGCTGGACGAGAACTTCAGGCACTCGGCGGTGCTCATCCTGTTCGGTGCGCTGGACAGTGTGCCCTCCGCCTATGCCGAGCACGCGGAGGGCCCCGGGCGGGACCTGGACGTGCTGCTGGTGCAGCGCGCCTCCACGCTGCGGGCGCATCCCGGCCAGGTGGCCTTCCCTGGCGGGCGCCTCGACCCACCCGACGGCGAGCCGGGAACCACCCTGGAGACCCCCGGAGGAACCGTGAGCGCCCCGCACGTGCGCGCGGCGCTGCGCGAGGCCCAGGAAGAGACCGGTGTGGACCCGGCCGGCGTGGAGGTGCTCGGGGCACTGCACGAGGTGCCGCTGCCCGTGAGCAACCACCTGGTGACCCCCGTGATCGGGTGGTGGCGCAGCCAGTCGCCCGTGGACGTGGTGGACCACGCCGAGTCCTCCCTGGTGTTCCGCGTGCCGGTGCTGGACCTCATCAACCCCGCCCACCGCTACTACGCGACCGTGACCCGGGGGAACCAGACCTACAAGTCCCCGGCGTTCGACGTCTCCGTGGCCGGGGTCCCCGAGACCGTGACCGTGTGGGGCTTCACGGGCGTGGTGCTGGACCGCGTGCTCGAGTGGCTCGGGTGGTCCGTGGACTGGGACCGCTCGGTGAAGCGGCCGGCGCCGGGGATGGGGCCGAGGAAGTAGGGCCGGGCCGGGCGGAGTGAGTTCGTCACGTGGGGTGACCCGGTTGCGGAGGCCGCGTCTGGGTGGCCTCTCCGTCGGGTCGGTGAGGCAGCGCCTCTACTTCGCGTCCGCGTAGGACGTCACCACGGTCGTGGCCACCGGTACCTCCACCGGCACCGTGCCGAACACCGTACGCACCGCCTGCTCCGCGGCATGCTCCACGATCTGCTGGACCCGGTCCGCGTGCTGCTCGGCGCAGTGCACCATGACCTCGTCGTGGAGGAAGAACACGAGTTCCGCGTCCACGTCCGCGCTGTGCAGGCCCTGACGGATGTGGCCGAGCCACGCGAGCGCCCACTCCGCCGCCGAGCCCTGGACCACGAAGTTGCGGGAGAACCGGCCGTGGCTGCGGGATGCCTGCGCGGCGCGGCGCTCGCCGGCCTGCGTGTCCGTGGCGCGCTGCACCTCGAACCACTCCGGGCCCGGCGCGGGGGACCAGCGGCCCAGGTAGGTGCACACCTGCTGGCCGAGCTCGCCCACGCGCGCGGCATGCTCCACGTAGCCCACGGCCCGCGGGAACATGCGGGTCAGCTGCGGCATGAACCGCCCGCCCGCCCCGGACGTCGCGCCGTACATGGCCCCCAGCAGCGCGAGCTTCGCGTGGGAGCGCTCGGTGAGCTCGGAACCGCGGGCCTGGCCCTGCTCCGCGATGGCGGTGTAGAGGTCGCGGCCGCGCGAGGCCTCGGCCAGGGCGTCGTCGCGAGCGAGGATGGCGAGCACGCGGGGCTCCAGCTGAGCGGCGTCCGCGACGACGAGCGCGTGCCCGGGGTCCGCGCGCACCGCGTCCCGGATGTACTTGGGGATCTGCAGGGCACCCCCGCCGCGCGCCGCCCACCGGCCGGTGACGACGCCGCCCACCACGTACTCGGGGTGGAAGCGGCCCTCGTGGACCCAGGTGTCCAGCCAGTGCCACCCGGTGGCGGAGAAGACGCGGGAGAGCTTCTTGTACTCGAGCACCGGGGCCACGGTGGCCACGCGCTGCTCCTGCGGCTGACCGTTGACGAGCGTCCAGTCCTGGAGCTTGAACGCGCGGGTGGTGTCCACGTCCACCCCGGCGTTGCGCAGGGCCTTGAGCAGCTCCACGGGCGAGTCCGGGTTCAGGGTGGGCGCGGCCAGTGCGGTGCGGACCTCCTGTGCGAGCTCCTGCATCCGGGCGGGGCGCTCCTCACCCGCCGGACGCGGGCCGAGCATGTCCTCCAGGATCTGCTGGTGCACCGTGGGGCTCCACGGGATGCCCCGGTGGCGCATGTCCGCGGCCACGAGCGCCCCCTGGGACTCGAGGCTCAGCAGCCGTTCGAGACGCTGCGGGTTCCGGGCCGTGGTACATGCGCTGGTCTGGGCCGCGAGTTCGGCGATCAGCTCCGTGACGCCCGGTCCGTGCTCCTCGGCCACGGCGAACAGCGATCCCTGGTTGCTCGCCGGCGCCAGTGGCCGGGGCCCGGGAACGTGCCGCGGGTCTGCCGGTTCGAGGACGGGACGGTAGGTGAGGGGGCGGGGTTCCCCGGCGTCGTCGGGCGCGCCCGAGCCCGGGGCGGTGGAGGCCGTGGCCAGGATGGTGGCGCACAGCCCCAGGTCCCGGCACCGCGTGACCCACACCCCCGCGGCGCACAGCAGCGCGGCGGGCACGGAGGTGTCCTGCCAGGTCCACACCGGGGGCTGGACGCCTGCGCGGGCGGCCGCCTCCTCCTGCTGGGCGACGACGCCGGGCAGCTCCGCGTCCGAGACCGTGAGCTCCTGCCCCGCGCGCTCGCCGTTGGCGGAGACCACCTGCAGGACCCAGGTCCCGGGCTCGGAGGCGGCCACCACAATGTGCATGGGGTTCATTATGGGCCGGGGTTCCGACAGCGGCGGCCCGCTGCGCCGAGCTTCCGCCCCGCCGGGTCTCTGCGGGGGGCAGGTGTTTATGCGTTCGGCGGCGAACGGGGGGAGGAACAGGCGGACCCGCCACGGTTCGCCGGAGGACTCACCCGGCGGCGAGCACCTCACCCGGCGGCGAGCACCTCACCCGGCCGCAAGCACCTCCCGGGCGTGGGCGTACTTGCGGGCCAGGCGGGCACGGGTGTCCTCGTCCAGGAGGGCCGTGCGGGCGGGGTCCGTGTTGTCGTCCAGGTCTGCCTGCTTCACGGCGCGCGCCAGGGGGTGGGCAGCCACCCGCCGGTAGTAGTCGTCGCCGTCCTCACCTGGCCGCCGGGTCATGGCGTCCACTCCGGCGACGACATTCGCTGGGAAGTCCTCGCGGAGGTCGTCGAGGGTCACCCCGGTGTCCTCCACGACGTCGTGCAGCCACGCCACCACCTGGGCTGCCTCCTGCTGGTCCGCGGCCGCGTACTGGCGCACCCGCTCAGCGACGCGGCGCGGGTGGTCGATGTAGTCCGCGCCGGTCTTGTCCGTCTGGCCCCGGTGCGCCCGGGTGGCGATGTCCCTGGCGCGGTCCGTGAGAGTGCTCATGGCTCCTCCTGCATGCCGGGCGGGCGCGGTGAGTGCTGCGTCGTGGCCGGGGAACCGCCCACGCGTTCTTTCTGCCAGCACGTCCCGTCCCGCTGATGCCTCCAGGTCTACCGGATGGCCAGGACACGCATAAGCGACCGCGGCCGCTCCTGAACCCGGGACGCGCAGGCCAGGGGGAGCGGGCGGCGTCGTGCTCCGCGGGGCCGGTGGAAGACTGGTCGGCATGACGAGCGAGGCGAACGAGGAGCAGGACGTGCCGTGGGCCATGCAGCTGGTCGTGCACCGGGACAAGGCCCATCCGGCACGCGAGGTGGACGTGGCGGAGGCGGCCGCGAGCGCCGTCGTCACCCTGCTGGCCGACGAGCGCAGCGCCCCCGGCGGGCCCTGGCACGAGGCCGTGCGGACCTGGCGGGACGTGCAGATCCGCAAGCTCGTGCGCCGCGCGGACGGCAAGCGCTGGGAGGACGTCCAGTCCCTGCCCGGCGTCACGGTGGTTCGCACCGGCTTGGACGACGACGCCGCGGCCGCCGTGCGCGCGTTCGTCCCGGCCCCGGTGCGCCCCCTGCCGAGAGAACTGCACAAGCTGCAGGTGTCCGGAACGCAGTTCCCGGCGGGAGGCGCGTCACGGACCGAGGACGCCGTGGTGACCGTGGAGGTGGCGCCGGGGCTGGGGATTTCCAGCGGCAAGCTCGCGGCCCAGTGTGGTCACGCCGCGCAGCTCGCGTGGGAGGACATGCCCGCCGACGTGCGGGAACGTTGGCGGGCGGATGACTACCGCGTGAGGGTGGTGTTCCCCTCGGAGCGGGAGTGGACCGGGACGCGACGGCCGGTGACGGTCACGGATTCCGGGCTGACCGAGCTGGACGGACCCACGGACACCACGCGGGCGTGGTGGTGAGGGGAGCCCTTGTGACCGTGTGAGGCGACCCCCTCACACGGTGGGTGACGCCCCGGCGGTGTGGGACGGGGCCTGTGGCTGGAGGGATTCCTGGTGCAGGTCACTCAGAAACTCGCGAAGGAGCCGTTCGCTGCGTCCCCAGTCCGAGACCACGAACGGGACCACCGGGCGGCACGTGGCCTCCACCTCGGAGCCTCCGTCGGAGGACGGGCGGATGGCGAAGCGCAGGCGCTCGCCCCACGTCCGGAACGAGGGCCCCGTTGTTGCCGTGCCGCCGTGAGCCGCGAGTGTCCGCAGCCCCAGCTCTTCATTGCGCTGGCACACCCGCTCCACCAGTCCCGGCACGTCCTCGGCAGGGACATCCAGATGGGCCCGGCCCTGGCAGCGGGCGCCGTGGACCGTGAGTTCCCACCCCTCGCCCCGGCGAACGCCGGGGCGCCAGGCCACCACACTGAAGATGGCCGCGGACACGCCCGCCACCACGGCCGCGGCCACGACGAACGGGGCGAACTCGCCGCTCGCCCAGCGGAAGAGAAGCACCACGAGCCCCACGTAGACGAACCAGAGGGCGAGGGCGCCGACGACTGACGAACGGGTGACGGGCTTGATGTCCATCGCCTCATGGTCGCCGTCCGAGCCAGCGGAGGCAATGGACCATCGGCCAGAGTTCTCGGCGCGCGGCGGGGCCACTGCACAGCCCGTCCCGCCCTGACCGGCAGTTGGCGACGCTCCCCAATCCGGCGGCGGCCCGGTCGGTGGGTGTGGCGGGAACGCCACCGTGGGGGCATGACCACCGCACACATGACCGCCCCGGGCGCTCCCACCGCAGACAGTCCGCGCCGAGCTCGTCGCGCCGCCGGCGCGGCTCCGGAGGCCGTCGGACCGCCCCGGGGAGCCGCCGGATCGACGTCGGTGGACCGGTTCACCGGGGACGAGCGAGTGGGCCACGGGCCCGCCTCGTGGGACGGGCCCATCGCGCCCCGCCAGTGGGGGCGCACCCGGTCGGCCCCTGCCCCGTCACGGCAGGATCGCGGGCGCGGCGTCCGCCTGCTCACCAGCTGCCCGGACCTCGCGGAGGCCGTGGAGGCGGTGTGCATCGGCGCCGCGGTACCTCTCACGGTCGAGGGCGGGGAGACGGGGGTGCGAGCGTCGTCGGACGTGGTGCTCGTGGACGCCTGCTGGGAGGGGGAGGCCGTGCCACCGGGAGTGGTGGTCGTGGCGCTCGCCGAGCACGGCGACGCGTGGGACGTCGCGGCACGGCGCGGGGCGTCCGCCGTGGTGGTGCTGCCGCAGGCCGCCGCGTGGCTGGCCGAACTGATCTCCCGCTCCGTGGACGCGGAGGTGCCGCGGGCGCTCGGGCGGGTGTACGGCGTCGTCGGGGCCACCGGAGGGGTCGGCGCGTCCACCGTGGCGAGCTGGCTCGCGGGGCACTTCGCCGCGCAGGGCCACGGGACCGCCCTGGTGGACGGGGATCCGCTGGGTGCGGGACTGGACCTCGTGCTCGGTGAGGAGGGCACGGACGGGCTGCGCTGGCCCGAGCTGAACCAGTTCTCCGGCGCCGTGGCCGCGGACCAGCTGTGGGCCGCCATGCCGCGTGTGGAGTCGCTGCGCTACCTCTCGTGGGACCGCCGCGCCACGCACGCGGAGACGGTGCCCGCGGCCACGGTCGTCGCGGCACTGCGCGGGGCCGCGGCGGTGCAGGTCGTGGACCTCTCCCGCGCGGACCTCGAACGCCAGGCCCGCTGGTGCGACGCCGTGCTGGTGCTGACCCCGCGCACGGTGCGCGGTGTGCTTGCGGCCGAGCACACCGTGGCCCGCTGCGGTGCGGTGCCCGCGCTCACCGCGCTCACGGGCATCAACGTCGCGGACCTCGAACCGCGCGTCCTAGCCGACGCCACCGGGGTGCCGTGCGCCGCCACGATCGCCTTCGATGCGCGCGTGCCCCAGCACCTGGACGACGGCACCGTGCTGCGCCGCGGCCGGACCGCCAAGCACGCCAAGACGGTTGCGGCGCTCGCCCGGGCCCTGGAGGAGCTGTCGTGACCGCGGTGTCCAGCCGCACGAGCCACGACCGTGCCAGGGCCGCCGACGCCGCCGGGAGCGCCACCGAGCTCGACGACGCGTTCGTGGAGCAGGTGCGTGAACGGCTGCTCGCCGAGGGCGGCGCCATCACGGACACCCGGATCGCCACCGCCGTGCGGGAGACCGGGCGGGTGCTCGGCGCCGTGGGCTCGGTTCGCGCGGCCCAACACGTCAAGGCGCAGCTGACCGGCCTGGGCCCGCTCGAACCCCTGCTGCCCGCCTCCGGGCTGAGCGATCTCTACGTCAACGGCCACGAGAACGTGTTCGTGGAGACCCTGGAGGGGATCCGGCGAGTGACCTCCCCGTTCACGGGCGAGGCGCAGCTGCGGGCGCTCGCCGTGCGGCTCGTGACGGCCGCCGGGCGGCGGCTGGACGACGGCCACCCCTGCGTGGACGTGCAGACCTCAGCCGGCCTGCGCGTGCATGCCGTGATCCCGCCCGTGTCCACCGGCGGAACGCTGCTGTCCATCCGGTTCCGGGCGCTGCAGCGGCTGTCCCTGGCGGATCTCGTGGCCTCCGGCACGGTGCACCCCTTCGTCGCGGACGTGCTCACCGACGCCATGGCGGCCGGGGCGAACCTCATGATCAGCGGAGCCACCGGCTCCGGGAAGACCACGGTGCTCTCCGCGTTGCTGTCCCAGTGCCCGTCCGAGCAGCGGATCGTGCTGGTGGAGGACGCCGCCGAGCTGAACCCGGAGCACCCGCACGTGGTGGGTCTGCAGGCCCGCCAGGAGAACGTGGAGGGCGCCGGGTCCGTGGACCTCTCCGAGCTCGTGCGCCAGGCCCTGCGGATGCGCCCGGACTGGCTCGTGGTGGGCGAGTGCCGCGGTGCGGAGGTGCGGGACCTGCTGACGGCGCTGAACACCGGGCACCGCGGAGCGGGCACGGTCCACTCGAACTCGGCCCGGTCGGTGCCCGCGCGGCTCGCCGCGCTCGGATCCCTGGCGGGGCTCAGCCGCGAGGCCGTGGACCTGCAGGCGGCCAGTGCCCTGGACCTCGTGGCCCACGTGGACCGCACACCCGCCGGTCGACGATTGACCGAGGTGTGCGTCCTGGCACTGGGAGACGGTGTGCTGCGCACCCTGCCCGCGCTGACCACCACGGACGGCCACCCGGTGCAGGGCCCCGGGTGGCCCCGACTGGCGCAGCTGCTGGCCCGCGGACGGGAGCTGTCGTGACGGCCGCCGTGCTCGCGGGTGGCCTGGTGCTCGCCGCCCTGCTCCTCGGCACAGGTACTGCCACACCCGCCGGCCGGCTGAGGTCGGCAGGTGTTCTGTCCCCGCCGCGCGCGGGCGCGACGCCGCGCTCGCGGCTGCCGGCGAGGTGGCGGCGCCGGGACCGTGCCACCGAGGCCATGCGCTGGGTCACCACGGTGCGCCGCCTGGCCGCGCTGCTGCACGCCGGGCGGGCGCCGTCCACGGTCTTCGCGGAGATCGCTCCCGGCGCCACCGCAGCCGATCCCACATCCCGGTGGATCACCCGGGTGTGCCAGGAGGTGCACGCCGCGGCTCTCGTGGGCATTCCGGTCTCGACGACGCTCGGTCAGTTCGCCCGCAGGCCCGCCCCCGTGGGGGACCGCATGCTCGGCGCCACGGCGCGCTCGGTGTGCGCCCAGCTCTCGGCGTGCTGGGAGATCTCGGAGCGCTCCGGCTCCTCACTCGCCCAAACACTCTCCGGGGTCGCGGAGTCCCTCGAATCGCAGCTGGACGCCCAAGCCGCCCGCGAGAGCGCCCTGGCCGGGCCCCGCGTCACCGTGCGCACCCTGTCTTGGCTGCCCGTCCTGGCCCTGGGGCTCGGAGTGCTCATGGGCACGGATCCCGTGACCACCCTGCTCACCACCGTGTGGGGCCGGATCGCGCTCGCCGCCGGGGCCGGGCTGAGCATCGCGGGCCGCCTGTGGACGCGCAGCCTCCTGCATCGCGCCGAGGCGGTGAACGGATCATGATGGCCGCCGCCCTTGCGGGCCTGCTCGCCGCCGCAGCCCTGCTGCTGTGGATGTCACCGGGCGCGTTCGGTGTCCGCTCACGCGGGCCGGGCCGACGACGCCGCGCGGCCGGCGGTTCCGCCCCGCGCCGTGCTCGTCCGGGGCCGGGGGACCACTCGTTTCCCGCTCTGCCCGCCGCCGCTCTCGTCGAGCTCACGGCGTGCCAGCTGGATGCGGGGCTGCCCCTCGCCGAGGCAGTGGGGGTCCTGGCGGACAGCAGCGCGGGACGCCCGTACCCGGCACTGTCCCGGGCGGCCGCCGCCCTGCGGCTCGGTCTCTCGTGGGAGACGGCGTGGCCGCACGAGAAGACGCTGCCCCAGGAGATCCAGGACTACCGCGACGCCCTCGAGTTCACGGCCACCTCGGCCACGGCTTCCGCCTCCGTGCTGCGCGGGCAGGCGGAGCTGGTGCGCCGCGCCGAGTACCGCCGGGCGGAGCGCGCCGCCGAAGCCCTCGCGGTGAAGCTCGTGCTTCCCCTCGGCCTGTGCTTCCTGCCCGCGTTCATGTGCTGGGGCGTGGTGCCCGTGCTCATGGGCCTGCTGCCCAGGGCGTTCGGCTCATGACCGCCCGGCACATCCACCTGGTTTCTCGGGCGCGGGGACCGCCCGCTCGCGTGTGTGCGCGGCCCATTGCGCGCGCCCACCACACCCCTTTTCGCATCCTGCATCGCACACCACCGTTCCACCCACCGAAGGAGACCCACATGTCCACGCTCACCTGCGCTTCCGCCACTCCCGCCACCTCGACCCCCGAGCACGACGACGCCGCCCACCTCGCGGACGTGCCGCCGCGGGCCGTGCCGGTCACCGAGCCGACGTCCGGGCCAGACACCGAGGCCCCTGCCGAGGTCACGGACCCGTCGCAGCACCCGGTCGAGGACGCGGGGGACGACACGAACCCCGACGTCTCCGATCTCGCCTGCCTGGACCAGGACGACCCCGACCTCGGGGCGTCCACCGCGGAGTACGCGGTCATCGTGCTGGCCGCCGCCGCGTTCGGCGGGGTCATGGCCGCGGTGCTCTCCTCGGACTCCGTGTCCGGGATGCTGCTCGGGATCATCCAGAAGGCCCTGGCCATCTGAGATGCCGCCGACGCCACAGAGCGCGGGGTGCTCGTCGCAACGGGCGGACGCCCCGCGCTCCGGTGGGTCGGTGCAACGGAGACCGGGCTGCCGAATCACCCACCACCCGTCAGGAGGAACCATGATCGACCGGAGCAGAGCTCGTCCAGACCACACCGACCCGGACCGGGGTGCGGTGACCGTGGAGACCGCCGTCATCATGCCCGCCCTGGTGCTGCTGCTCGCGGTCCTGCTCGCCGCGGCCGCCGCCGGGATGACCACCGTCCGCTACGAGGAGGCGGCCCGGGCGTCCGCCCGTGCTGCCGCGCGGGGCGAGAACACTGCGGTGGTGGAGCGCACCGCGCGGGAGATCGCGGGTGAGTCCGCGAGCGTCGTCGTCGGGGCCGCTGCCGGCCGCGTGACGGTGGCCGTGAGCGGACCCGCCCCCGGAATCCTGGGGCAGTGGAGCAGCTGGAGGCTCGACGCGGACGCGAGTGCCGCGGTGGAGAGCACCGCGGGCGCGCCGTCGGATGACGGGGCGGGCGGAGCCGGGGAGCGCGGGCAGGAGAGCGGCGAGAACGGACCCGGTGGCAACGAGCCCGCCACAGACCAGGACGGAGCCGGTGATGGGGGACCGTGACGAGGGTTCCGGGACGGTGCACGGGCTCGTCCTCGCGGCGGTGCTGTGCACGCTGCTGGTCGCGCTGCTTCTCGTGGCGCAGGCGGGGATCGCCACCCACCGGGCCGCCAAGGCCGCGGACCTGGCGGCGCTCGCGGCCGCGGACGTCGCCCGCGGACTCAGCCCTGGCATCCCGTGCGAGACCGCCCAGGCGGTGGCCCGGGAGAACGGTGCGGACGCCGTCGAGTGCGCGGTGGTGGCCCCGGAGAACACCACGGTGGACGTCACCGCGACCATCGCCCTGCCGCCGCCCCTGAGCCCGCTCGGCCCGGCGCGCGGGGTGTCCCGCGCAGGGCCGCCGCCGGGGGAGCCGTGATGGTCACGACCCGGGGGAGGCCCCCGGTAACGCCGAGGTCAGGTGGGAACGGAGGGTGCCGGCCGGTGTCCTCGGAAGAAAGTCACCACCGTCTGACGTCCGCCCTGGCCCGCCCTCGCTCTCGCGGTGGTCGCGACCGGCGCCCCGGACGCCAAGGTCACCTGCACGGCCCGCCCTCGCCCGCGCGGAGGCCGCTCAGGGGGCGAAGCGCAGCACCCCGTTGAGCAACTTCAGCGCCCCGGCCTTGTCGAGCGGGTTGTTGCGGTTGCCGCACTTGGGGGACTGCACGCAGGACGGGCAGCCGGACTCGCACTCGCACTGGGCGATCGCGTCCCGGGTGGCGGTGACCCACGTGCGGAACATCTCGTAGCCGCGTTCGGCGAAGCCCGCGCCGCCGGGGTGGCCGTCGTGCACGAAGATCGTGGGCAGCTCGGTGTCCACGTGCAGCGCGGTGGACAGCCCGCCCACGTCCCACCGGTCGCACGAGGCCAGCAGCGGCAGCAGCCCGATCATGGCGTGCTCCGCGGCGTGCAGGGCTCCGGGGATGTCCGGCTCCTCGATGCCCATGGCGGCCAGCTGAGGCCCGGACACGGTGAACCACGTGGCCACCGTGGACAGCTGCCGCGGTGGCAGCTCCAGGGGCTCCTCGCCGGCCACCTCGTTGGAGGCCACGAGCTTGCGCTGGTAGCTGACCACCTGCGTGGTCACGTCCACGGCGCCCCGGTGAACGGTCACGGGACCCCACTGCATGGAGTCCGCCACCGAGTCCACCCGCACCTCGGTCACGTCCCGCGCCACCGTGTAGAAATCCGGGAACGCCCGCCGCACGGCCGCCACGTGCAGCTCCTCGTCCAGCTCGTCCACCAGGTAGGTCCTGCCCTGGTGCACGTACACCGCCCCCGGGTGGGCCTGGTAGTGGGACTGCGGGGCGCCCATGGTGCCCAGCACGGTACCGGTGTCCGAGTCGATGATCTGCACCGGTCCGCCGTCCCCGGAACGGATCGAGACCATGCCCGCGGGCTGCTCGGAGCGGGTCCAGAACCACCCGGACGGGCGGCGTCGCAGGTGGCCCGCCGCGGTGAGGGAGTCCACCACGTTGCGGGCCGTGGGGCCGAAGCGTTCCAGCTCCTCGGGGCGCAGCGGCAGCTCGGCCGCCGCCGCGCACAGGTGCGGTGCCAGCACGTAGGGGTTGGACGCTTCGAACACCGTGGCCTCCACGGGGACGTCGAAGATCGCCTCCGGGTGGTTCACCAGGTACCCGTCCAGCGGGTCGTCCCCTGCGATCAGCGCCGCGAGCGCCTGCTGCCCGGCCCGCCCGGCCCTGCCGATCTGCTGCAGGAACGAAGCCCGGGTGCCCGGCCAGCCGGCCACGAGCACGGCGTCGAGACCCGCGATGTCGATCCCCAGTTCCAGGGCGGAGGTGCTGGCCACCCCGAGCAGCCGACCGTCCCGCAGCTGCTGCTCCAGCTCCCGCCGCTCCTCGGGGAGGAAGCCGGAGCGGTACGCCGCCACCCGGTGGCCGAGGGAGGGGTCAACCTCTTCCAGCTGCCGGTGGGCGGCCTGCGCGATCGTCTCCGCGCCGCGCCGGGAGCGGATGAACGCGATGGTGCGCACCTGGCGCAGCACCAGGTCTGTGAGCATGTCCGAGGCCTCGGCGGTGACCGTGCGGCGTCGTGGAGCGCCGTTGTCCGAGCCACCGGGGGACTGCTCCGGCTCCCACAGCACCACCGTGCGGGAGCCGTGGGGAGAGGTGTCCTCGGTGACCGCCGTGACGTCCTCGGGAGGGCAGCCGATGAGCTTGGCGAAGGACTCCTGCGGGGACGCACTCGTCGCAGACGCCCCGATGAACCGGGGGGACGCTCCGTAGTGCGCGGCGATCCGCGCGAGCCGGCGCAGCACCACCGCCACGTGGGAGCCGAAGACACCGCGATAGGAGTGAGCCTCGTCGATGATCACGTAGCGCAGCCGCCGCAGGAACCGGGACCACCCGGCGTGGTTCGGCAGGACTCCGTGGTGGAGCATGTCCGGGTTGCACAGGATCACGTCTGCGTGCTCGCGGATCCAGCGGCGCTCTCCGGGATCGGTGTCCCCGTCGTACGTGGCGGCCCGGACGTCGTCGAACCCCAGGGAGCGCAAGGACGTGAGCTGGTCCGCGGCGAGCGCCTTGGTGGGGGAGAGGTAGAGCGCGGTGGCCTCGTCCGGGTGGTGGAGCATCCCGGGACGCTCGGCCACGGCCAGGCGGCCGCGGTGCACGGCGTCCACCACGAGGGACTGGTAGACCAGGGACTTGCCGGAGGCGGTGCCGGTGGCCACGATCGCGTGCCGCGGGGCGGTCAGCGCGGCCACCTGGTGGGCGTAGGGCTCGTGGATGCCCAGCCGCTCGTAGGCGGCCACCACGTCCGGGTGCAGCCAGTCCGGCCACGGGGCGTGGACCGGGGCGCGCTCGGGAATCTCCCGGACGTGGCGCACCTGCTCGGGGCGCGGTCCGCGGCCGAGCAGGTCCACCATCTCCTGGGAGGTCGTCATCCCGTCATTGTCGCCCACCCGGTGGGGGAGCACGAACGGACTGCCCGGCTCCCGGGGACGGCAGGCGGCCCGCACCGCCGCCCCGCACCGCCATCGCTTC
>NZ_JASDCY010000043.1:0-21658 GCF_030407675.1 Kocuria sp. APC 4018
AGGGGGCTCCGAGCCGGTGGAGCCGGGCGGGTCGTGCGGCGGGGGGCCGGGGCGATTGCTCATGGACACCTCGTGCGTTAACAATGGTGCCGTCATCCTCCCACGAGCCACCCCGGGAGGACATAGGGTGAAGGCATCCCGCATCCACAGTGTGCTGATGGTTGCGGAGTCTTCCGGCTGCCCCCCACTTTGATAGAGGTTCTCGCGTCATGCGCTCCCGCCGCTCCACCGTTCTCGCCGTCCTCTGCGCCTCGTTCCTGCTCGTGGGCTGCAGCTCAGGGGGCGAGACGCAGAGCGGCGAGAACCCCGGAGAGCCGGCGGCGTCGCAGTCCGAGCAGCCCAGCGCCACCCCGACCCCCGAGGAACCGGCGGAGCTGATCGGCGGGGGCACCACCATGTTCCCGGACCGGCGTTTCGTGGCGCTGTACGGGCACCCGGGCACCCCTGGGCTGGGGGCGCTGGGTGAGCAGGGACCCGAGGAGTCCGTGACCCGGGTCAAGGAGCTCGCCAAGAGCTACGAGCCCTACAGCGAGGAGAAGGTCATCCCCGCGTTCGAGATCATCGCCACCACGGCGTCCTCGGAACCGGGCCCCGACGGCAACTACTCCACCGAGTCCACCGTGGAGCAGCTCATGCCGTACGTGGAGGCGGCGGAGAAGAACGACGTCTACGTGGTCCTGGACCTGCAGCCGGGCCAGGCGGACTTCCTCACGCAGGCCAAGCAGTACGAGGAGCTGCTCAAGCGCCCCAACGTGGGCCTCGCGCTGGACGCGGAGTGGCGTCTGGCCCCGGGGCAGCTGCCGCTGCAGCAGATCGGCTCCGTGGACGCTGCGGAGATCAACAAGACCTCGGAGTGGCTGGCCCAGCTCACCCGGGACAACCAGCTGCCCCAGAAGTCGCTGATCCTGCACCAGTTCTCCATGTCCATGATCCAGAACCGCGAGACGATCAACACCAAGCACCCCGAGCTGGCGTTCGTGCTGCACGCGGACGGGCACGGCACCCCGGACCTCAAGACCGGCACGTGGAACGCCCTGCAGGAGGGCCTGCCCGAGGGCATCCGCATGGCGTGGAAGAACTTCTACGACGAGGACACCCCCATGTACACGCCCCAGCAGACCTACGCGCTGGATCCGAAGCCGTGGTTCGTCTCCTACCAGTGAGCGTCCGCCCGTGACGGCCGCGTCCGGAGTGGAGTTCGCCGGGGAAGAAATCCCCGTCCATGTCTTCCCATCGATTGGGCGCGGGACTACATTGTGAGCACCTGTTCGCTCCACGGAAGGAAACGCTTATGGGACTCGGTGACAAGATCAGCAATGCTGCGGAGAAGGCTTCTGGTTCCGCCAAGGAGAAGCTGGGCGACGCCACGGACAACCGCGATCTGCAGGCCGAAGGCGCTGCGGACAAGGCATCCGGTGGCGCCAAGCAGTCCGTGGAGAACGTCAAGGACGCCGGCAAGAACCTCAAGGACGGGCTGAGCTGAGCTCCGCACCCGCAACCTTTCAACCGGAAGGCCCTCGCGATGACCGCGGGGGCCTTTCGCATGTCCGGCCCGCTCAGCGCACCCCGTAGCGGCGGCGGGCGATCACCACGCTGACCAGGGACAGCAGCGCCACTGCGGCGTAGTAGATGCTTGGAGAGGTCAGGGAGCCGGTGGCGGAGATCAGCCACGCGAGCACCAGGGGAGCGAAGCCACCGAACACGGTGACCCCCACGTTGTAGGCGATCGACATGCCCGTGGTCCGGATCGCGGTGGGGAACATCTCGCTCAGCAGCGCGGGCATGGGCCCGAAGTACAGGGCCATAACCAGGCCGAGCACCACCTGCACGGCGGTCAGGGTGGCGACCGTGGGAACGGCCACGAGCCACAGGAACAGCGGGTAGGCGGCCAGCACGCCCACCACGGCTGCCACCAGCATGACCTTCCCGCAGCCCACCCGGTCCGCGAGCCGCCCCACGAACGGTGATCCCACCAGGGTCACGAGACCGGCCACGATCCCTCCCACGTACGCGGCCCACGAGGGAAGGTCCAGGTTCTGGATGGAGAACGTGGGCATGAAGAGGATGGTGTAGACGGACATCGAGGCCAGCCCCACCACCCCGGAGGCGGTGAGCCACCGGCCCGCGGAGTGGACGAGCGTCTGGGCGAGAGGCCCGCGGCGCCCACGCGGCGTCGTCGTCCCCGGGGCCGCTCCCCCGCGGTCGGTGCCGGAGGGCGACGCCGCCCGCGCCCGTTCCTCCTGCAGTGCCTCGAAGTCCGGGGTCTCGTCCATGCGCAGGCGGATGTAGAGGCCCACGGGGCCGATGAGCAGTCCGAACAAGTAGGGCATGCGCCAGCCCCACGAGTACAGGGCCTCCTCGCTGATCAGGGTGTGCAGTCCGAAGCCGAACGCGGAGGCCAGGAACATGGCCACGCCCTGGGTGGCTACCTGCCAGGAGCCGTAGTAGGCACGCTTGTCCGGGGCGTTCTCGATCAGGAACGCGGTGGCCGTGCCGAACTCGCCGCCCGCGGAGAAGCCCTGGATCAGCCGCGCCAGAAGGATGAGCAGCGCGGCCGCGGGGCCGATCATGGCCGCGGTGGGGGCCACGAGCATGATGAACGTGCCCAGCATCATGAGCCCGATGGTGAGCGTCAGGGCAGGGCGGCGACCGTGGCGGTCCGCGTAGGAGCCCAGTACCAGCGCCCCGAGCGGGCGGATGAGGTAGGAGATCGCGAACGTGCCCAGGGTCAGGAGGGTGCCCGTGACCTTGTCCACGGACTCGGACTCGAAGAACAGCTGGGAGATGACCACCGCGAGGGACGAGTAGACGATGATGTCGAACCACTCGAGGGCGTTGCCGATGGACGAGGCCACCACTGCGCGGCGCGCCGTGGCGCGCTGGCCCTGAGTGACGGGGTGCTGGGCGGGTGCGGTGCTCATGCCTGCACGCTAGTCCCCGGGCCGGTGCCACCCGGCTCCCCGTGACGCCGCATGACACCAGCACGGCGTCCTATGCTGGGGCCGGACGCACCACCCCAGCAGACAATCGGAGGAGCAGCGCAGTGATCTTCATCGTGGTCAAGTTCGAGGCCAAGGACGAGTACGTGGAGCGCTGGCCCGAGCTGGTGGCTGAATTCACGGAGGCCACCCGCCAGGAGCCCGGCAACAAGTGGTTCGAGTGGTCCCGCAGCCTGGACAACCCCCACGAGTACGTGCTGGTGGAAGCCTTCGAGGAGGACGCCGCCGAGGCCCACGTGAACTCGGAGCACTTCCGGAAGATGACCGAGCAGTTCCCCCAGTACCTGGTCAAGACCCCGCGCATCATCTCCCGCCAGATCGAGGGCGACGGCTGGGAGGAGATGGGCGAGGTCCAGGTCACGAACTGACCCGGCCACGGCGGTGAGCGCAGAGCCCACGGGACGGGCCCCCGACGGTGGCCTCACGGGGCACGACGGAACCGGCCTCCCGGGCGTCGACGACGCGGGCAGCACGGGCGAGTTCCTCGTGGGCCTCGACATCGGCGGCTCACACACCCGCGGCGTCCTGTTCCGCGGCTGGACACCCGTGCGCGAGGCGCGCTCCGGGTCCGCGAACGTGCAGAACGTCCCCGCGGAACAGGCACGCGCGTGCCTGGCGTCAGTCCTGTCCGAGCTGGGAGCCCCGCCCACCACGCCGGTGGTCGCGGGCTCCGGCGGCGTGGACACCGCGCACGACGCCGCTCGGCTGGCCGGTCTCATCCGTTCCACCGGTTGCCTGGACCCGTCCGCGAGCGTGACAGCCGTGCACGACACCCGCCTGATCCTCGCCGCCGGCGGTCACACGTCCGGGATCGCGCTCATCGCGGGGACCGGCTCGGTGGCTTGGGGCGTGGACGCCTCCGGCCGCGAGGTGCGCTCCGGCGGCTGGGGATATCTGCTCGGCGACGAGGGCAGCGGCTACTGGATCGGCCGGGAAGCTGTGCGCCGCGTGCTGCGGTGGTCCCAGCAGCCCACTGCCGGGGACGAGGGGGAAGCACTCACCCGGATCGTGCTGGAGCACGCCGCAGTGGCCGAGCCCGCCGACCTCATCGGCGCGTTTCACGACCATCCGGACCGGTCCCACTGGGCACGGCTCGCGCGGCCCGTGTGCGAGCTTGCCGCCTCCGGGGACGCCGTGGCGTCCGAGCTGGCGGTGGCGGCAGCGGAGCACCTGGCGGAGCTCGTGCTCACGGTGGCGCGCGCCATGGACGAGCCCCTGCCCGTGGTCGTGGGAGGTGGGCTCACAGGGTCCGTGGTGGGCCTGCGGGTGGCGGAACTACTGCACGAGCAGGGCCTGTCCGTGACCCTCCTGAACCGCGAACCGGTCCGGGGCGCACCGCTGCTGGCCCGCTGCGCCCCGGGCTGACCGCGCGGGTCGAGTCCCGTGGCCCCGCCCTGACCCCCCACGACCGCGACGCATGACGAGGCCCCGAGAACGGCCGGCCCGGCGTCGTCGTTCCACAAGAAAGATGTGTACGCATGAAAAACCGGGTGTCTCCCGAGGGAGGCACCCGGTTCAGCACACACGGACTCAGCGGAACGCGCCCACCCCCGTGAGCTGCTGCCCCAGGATCAGGGAGTGCACCTCGTCCGTGCCCTCGTACGTGCGCACGGACTCCAGGTTGTTGGCGTGGCGCAGCGGCGAGTAGTCCAGGGTGACGCCGTTGCCGCCCAGGATGGTGCGGGCCTCGCGGGCGATCTTGATGGCCTCGCGGCAGTTGTTGAGCTTGCCCACCGAGATCTGGTGGTTCTGCAGCGTGCCGGCGTCCTTGAGCCGGCCGAGCTGCAGGGCGAGCAGGAAGCCCTTGTCGATCTCGAGTGCCATGTTCACGAGCTTCTGCTGCGTCATCTGGTAGCCGGCGAGCGGGCGGTCGAACTGCATGCGCTCCTGCGAGTACGCCAGAGCGGCCTCGAAGGAGTCGCGCGCGGCACCCATGGCACCCCAGATGATGCCGTAGCGGGCCTCGTTGAGGCACGAGAACGGACCGCGCAGACCCTTGGCCTCCGGCAGCATGGCGGAGGCGGGGAGACGGACGTCCGTGAGCTCGATGTCGCACTGGATGGACGCACGCATGGACAGCTTGGCCGTGATGGGCGTGGCCTTGAAGCCCGGGGTGTCGGTGGGGACCACGAAGCCGCGGATCCCGTCGTCGGTCTGCGCCCAGATCACGGCCACCTTGGCCACGCTGGCCAGCCCGATCCAGCGCTTGGCGCCGTTGATGACCCAGTCCTCGCCGTCCTTGCGGGCGAAGGTCTGCATGGAGGAGGGGTCGGAGCCCGCGGTGGGCTCGGTCAGCCCGAAGCAGCCGATGGCCTCACCGGCGGCCATCTGCGGCAGCCACTGCTGCTTCTGCTCCTCGGAGCCCCACTTGTAGATGGCGCTCATGGCCAGCGAGCCCTGCACGGACACGAACGTGCGCAGTCCCGAGTCCCCGGCCTCCAGCTCCGCACCGGCCAGGCCGTACTCCACGGCGGAGCGGCCCGCGCAGCCGTAGCCCTTGAGGTGCATGCCCAGCAGACCCAGCTTGGCCATCTCCGGCACGATCTCGAGCGGGAAGACGGCGTTGTCGTACCACTCGGCGATGTTCGGCTTGATCGCGGTGTCCACGAACTCGCGCACCGTTGCGCGCAGCGCGATCTCTTCTTCGGACAGCAGGGAGTCGAAGCTCACCAGGTCCATGACGTCCACGGGATTCAGTTCACTCATGGGTCCACTGTATGACTGCGGACACACCGCGCGTAGCCGGGTGCGGAGCCTGATTTCTCACATGTGACGGCCCCGGGGCTCCCGCAACCAGGCCGTCACGGTCTCAGTGTCCTCCCCCAGCTGCGGCGGGGCCACCGTGGGGGACTGCAGCGGCGGGGTCCACTGCGCCGGGTGGCGGAACTGGCGGCCCACGGTCGCGCCCGTGCGGTCCTGCACGTCCACGGTGGGTTCCAGGCCGAGCTCCTCGGCGAGCGCCACGCCCTCGTCGATGCCGCCCACCTTGCCCGCGGGCACTCCCACCTCGGTCAGAGCCTCCTGCCACTCGGATGCGGTCCTCGCGGCCAGGACCCCCTCGAGGAGGGCAGTGAGCTCGTCACGGTTCTCCACGCGGGCGCCGTTCTCGGCGTAGCGCTCGTCATCGGCGGTCTCCGGGATGCCGAGCACCTCGGTGAACTTCCGGAACTGGCGGTCGTTGCCCACCGTCACGGCCAGGGGCGCATCAGCGCACTGCAGCAGCTGGTACGGGACGATCGACGGGTGGTCGTTGCCCATCCGCTGCGGCACCTTCCCGGCCCCCAGGTACGCCTGACCCTGGTTCACCAGCGCGCCCTGCAGGCTGGAGAGCAGACTGACGTCGATGTGCGCGCCGCGACCCGTGCGGCGTCGTCGTTCGAGCGCTGCGAGCGTGCCGATGGTGGCGTCCTTGGCGGTGAGGACGTCCACGAGCGCGACGCCGGCCTTGGTGGGCTCGCCGTCCGCGCGGCCGGTGATACTCATGAGCCCGCCCACGGCCTGCACCAGGAAGTCGTAGCCGGCCAGGTGCGCACCGCCCGCCGTGCCGAAGCCGGACACGGACACGAAGACCACGCCGGGGTTCTCCGCGGAGATCTCGTCGTAGCCCAGACCCAGCTTGGCCATGCCGCCGGGCTTGAAGTTCTCCACCACCACGTCCGCGCGCAGGGCGAGTTCACGCGCGAGCTCCCGGCCCTCGTCCTCCCGCAGGTCCAGGCACACGGACTCCTTGTTGCGGTTCACGGACTCGTAGTACGTGGGCCCGGTCTCGGAGAACGGCGGCCCCCAGTGCCGGGTGTCGTCCCCGCTGCCGGGGCGCTCCACCTTGATCACGCGCGCACCCAGGTCCGCCAGCGTCATGGTGCACAGCGGCCCGGCGAGCACACGCGAGAAGTCGGCGACGAGCACGCCGTCCAGGGGCAGGGGATCGGTCACGGGGTCCTCCTCGGATCGGGGTTTCTCCCCACTCTATGACCGGGGCCACACCTGCTGGCGCACGCCTGCGGTTCCGGGGGACGACGACGCCGCCCGCGCCCGCTCCGCGCCACCTCACCTCATCGTGAGCGTTGACTCACCCCAGCTCCCCCTGCGCCACCCGCCGCAAGGTGGCCGTGAGCATCTGCAGCCCCGCGAGCATGTCCTCGTCCGAGGTGAACTCGTACTCGTTGTGCGTGATGCCCTTGTGAGACGGCACGAACAGCATCACCGTGGGCAGTACGTCCTTCACGTTGGTGGAGTCGTGGCCGGCGAGCGTCATGATCCGGGTGTGCGGCAGGTCCAGCTCCGTCACGACCTCCTGGGCAAGGGCCAGGCCCTCCGGGGCGTACTCCAGCACGTCCCACGCGTGGCGGTTCACGGTCTGGATCTCCACGTTCGCGGCCCGCGCCGCCTCCTCCACCTCCCGGGCGAAGTGCTCGTCCGCGGCGGTCAGGCGCTCGGCGTCCGGGCTGCGGAGGTCGATCACGAGCCGGGCCTCGCGGGCCACGGCCACCGGGGAGTTGGGTTCGATCAGCAGCTCCCCGCAGGACGTGATGACGTCGTGCTCCAGTGCCACCCTCCGGGCCGAGGCAATCAGCAGGGACGCCCCCAGCAGCGCGTCCTTACGATCCTCGATGAGCGTGGACCCGGTGTGCGCCTGCTCCCCGAGCACCAGGAACTCGTACTTGCGCACGCCCCACGTGGCCTCCACCAGCCCGATGGTGAAGCCGTCCTCCTCCATGGACTTGCCCTGCTGGATGTGCAGCTCCACGTAGGCGGTGGCCTCCGGGATGCTGTCCTCCCCGCGCTGGCCGAGGGCGTCCAGCGCCTCCCGAACGCTCACTCCGGCGGTGTCCCGGACTTCGAGCGTCTCCTCCAGGTCCCGCTTGCCCGTGTAGACCGAGCTGCCCATCATGGACGGCTTGAAGCGGCAGCCCTCCTCGTTGAACCAGTTCACGACGCACAGGTTCCGGCTCAGCTCCACCTCCCCGGACGACGCCGCACGGAACAGTTCCGCGCACGCGTGCGCCCCGGCGAGCACGCCGTACGCGCCGTCGAACCGCCCCGCACGCGGCTGCGAGTCCATGTGCGAGCCCACCAGCACGTAGGGCGCGCCGGGCGTGTGCTCGAACAGACCGAACTGGTTGCCGACGGCGTCGTAGTGCACCGTGGCGCCCCGCGCGGTGAGCCAGCCCGCGAACCACTGCCGGTTCAGCCCGTCCGCCTCGGTGGCCGCCTGCCGCTCCACGCCGCCGGACTCCAGCCCGCCGTTGCGGGACATCTGCGCGAACGCGTCCAGGAAGTCGGAGCCGTGCTGCTGGGTCATGAGGGAGCCTCCCGTGGCGCGTCGGAGCGGGGCGGAACCCCGCCGGTGATCGTGAGGCCATGCTACGTGCCGGGTGTGACGCGCATCTCGCGCAGCGCGTGCGCGGAACGCTCGCTCAGCGCAACGCTTGCCGCGGACCTGGGCCCTGCGGCGTCGTGGCGCCCCGGCTCACTGCGGTCGCCCACCGCCACCCCGGACAACGACGCCGCCCTACCCCTCCCGCGGTCGCCGCACCGCTTTCTCCACGCCGCTGGCCACGAGCAGCGCGCACGTGAGCCAGATGGCCCCACCCGGACCGAACGGGGCGGCCACCGCGCCCGCGGCCACGGGGAGGATCACTTGTCCCAGCCGGTTGCCCATGAGCCGCACCGCGAGCGCCGAGCCGCGCCACGTGCCCGGAACGGCGGTGGAAATCAGGGTCATGGTCAGGGGTTGGCCCAGTCCCAGGAAGAACCCGCCCACGGCCAGGAACAGGGCGGCCCACCAGAAGCTGTCCAGGAACAGCGGGGGGACGATCAGCGCCAGCCCGGAGGCCAGCAGGCTCGCGATCAGCAGCGCCCGGCGGGAGAACTTCCCGGACAGCCATGGCAGCAGCAGACGGGAGGCGATCGACGCCAGCCCCCGCACACCCAGGAGCACGCCCACCACGGAGGGGGCCACCCCCGCCTCCTCACCCACCAGGGGAAGGAACGCGGTGAGGATGTCGATCATGGCCAGCAGGGACAGGGACGCCACCATGTTGGACATGACCCCCGGGGCACGGAGGATGCGCAGGACGTCGGGGCGCTCGTGGGCGTGCGGCTCGGTGCCCGCTGCAGCGGCGTCGTCAGGGAGCGCGTTCTCACTGGGACGCTGCGATGCCGGGCCCAGGCGGAAGGCCAGCAGCGGAGCGGCGAGCACCGTGACCATCACGCCGATCCACAGGCTCTCGTTCACGGCCGCCATACGCTCGGGGGAGGCGACGTCCGAGCCGTGGCCCACGATCCACCCGCCGAGTGCGGGACCGATCATCTGGCCCGCAGAGAACGCGGCGGTGAACCACCCGAAGCCCTTGTCCAGGTCCCGGTCCGCGGCGTAGCGGGCAATCGCGGTCTGCCCGCCGATCGTGAAGCACAGGTGGCCCATGCCCAGGACCGCGCTGGCCGCGAAGACCAGCCACACGGAGTTCGCGAGCGCGAGCCCCACGCCGGCCAGCGCCAGGAAACCCACCTCGGCGAGGATCAGCAGACGCAGCTGCGGAATCCGGTCGGACATCCGCCCCAGCCACACGGCAGTGACCAGGGGAAGCAGAGCGTAGGCGGCGGTGGTGAGGCCGATGACCACGGGGTCCGCACCGAGGCCCAGCAGCTTGTAGGACGTGATGGGGCGGAAGAGGTTCAGCCCGGTCTGGGTGAGCACCGCGGCGGCCACCAGGATCCACAGCCACGTGCTGGACCGGGGTGCGCGGGTGATCTGGGCCATGCGCTCCAGCGTAGGGGGTGCGGGTCGAGCAGGATCAGACGCCAGACAGCGAATGCCGCTCCACGGTGGTGTGCAGCGCCCCTCCCGACCGCCCCTCCCCCAGCTCGGAGGCCACCAGCCGGATCTCGCTCACCGTCCACTCCGGGCCCTCGTACACCGACAGTGCGTGCACCACGTGGGCCAGTTCCGGGCCGCTGTGCGCGCGGACGAGGGAGCCGCGGCGTCGTTCTTTGGCCTGACGTGCGCGCTCCGTGCGTGAGGTGCGGGCCACGGTGAGGTGGGCGCGCTGGCGGGCGCGCTCGTCCGGGTCCAGGGAGCACGCGTGCATCAGCTCCGTGAGCTCGGCGGTCTGTCCGGCCACCCCCACCCACAGGGTGGTTCCGGAGAAGGATCCCGCCCCGTGCAGGCTGACCCGCAGGGGCGGGAACGCGCGGGACACCTCCCGCAGGTGCTCCGAGAGGTCCGGCACGGCTCCCTCCGGCTGGTCCCCGTAGAACGCGAGGGTCACGTGCCACTGCTCGGGATCACCCCAGCGCAGGGCGGCGCCCGTCAGAGCGCGCACTTCGGCCATGGCCCGCACCAGGTGCTCACGGGCAGCGCGGGGAGGATAGGCGGCGGCAAAGAGCCTCATGGAACCCACTGTAGGCCGCACCCCGAGGACCCGGGCCGTGCGTGCCGGGACCCTGTCCAGAACGGGCGGCGTTGGCTAGTGTGAACCCACCGCGCGTGCCCGCCCGAGGCACCCGGCCCGACCCGGACCGGAGTCCGCCGGAAACAGGGGGAGCACTGACCGGCCACGAAGGAGACCGACATGTCATCCGCGATGAAGTTCTCGCTCTCCCTCACCCTGGTGGGACTCGTCGGGTTTCTGGCGAGCTACGGGTGGCTGATGCTGGACGCCCGGAACCCGGAGGGCGGGGCGAACATCGGCGCCGGCATGGCCTGTTTCCTCACGGCGGGGCTCGCCGTGGCCGGCCTGCTGTGTCTCCTGGCCACGTACCTGTCCCGGTTCTTCGTGGACAAGAGTGAGTGACCCCCGATCGTGTCCCGTGTCAGCGCTGCGGCAGCTCCACCAGCTCCACCAGCTCCACCGCGGTGAGCGCACCCGCCTCCGCCGTGACCCGCATGTACGTGCAGTGCGGTTGGCGGCGCCGATCCGTGGGGGATCCGGGGTTCAGCAGGCGCATGCCGGAGGGTGCCACGGTGTCCCACGGGATGTGGCTGTGGCCGAACACCAGCACGTCCGTGTCCGGGAACGCCGCGTCCATGCGCTTCTCGCGGCCCTGCTTCGCCCCGGTCTCGTGGGTCATGGCCCAGCGCAGGCCCTCGAGCTCCCACCGGGCGGTCTCCGGCATCTCGGCGCGCAGCTCGGGGCCGTCGTTGTTGCCCCACACGCAGATCAGCCGGCGGGAGCGCTCGCGCAGCGCCTCGAACGTGGCGAGGTCCACCCAGTCACCGGCGTGCACGACGACGTCCGCGGCCTCCACCTCCTCCCACACCTGGGCGGGAAGGTCCTTGGCGCGCTTGGGCAGGTGGGTGTCCGCGAGCAGCAGCAGTGAGGTGGCCATGCCGCCATTGTCCCGGACGCACCGCCACCCGCACCCCGGACATGACGGATCCCCGCCGCAACGCTCCGGCGGGGATCCCCGGGTCAGCGGCGGTGCGGCCCGCTCAGCACTCGATGACGTTCACGGCCAGGCCGCCGCGGGAGGTCTCCTTGTACTTGATCTTCATGTCCGCGCCGGTCTCCCGCATAGTCTTGACCACCTGGTCCAGGGACACCTTGTGGATGCCGTCCCCCTGCATGGACAGCCGCGCGGAGTTGATGGCCTTGACGCTGGCGATCGCGTTGCGCTCGATGCACGGGATCTGCACCAGCCCGCCCACGGGGTCGCACGTGAGCCCCAGGTTGTGCTCGATGCCCATCTCCGCGGCGCACTCCACCTGGCGGACACTGCCGCCCAGCACGGCGCACAGCCCGGCCGCGGCCATGGAGCACGCGGAGCCCACCTCGCCCTGGCAGCCCACCTCGGCACCGGAGATCGAGGCGTTCTCCTTGATCACGATCCCGATCGCCGCGGACGTGAGCAGGAAGTCCACGATCTTGTCGTCGCACGCGTCCTCCATGAAGCGCGTGTAGAAGTGCAGCACCGCGGGGATGATCCCGGCCGCACCGTTGGTGGGGGCGGTGACGATGCGCCCGCCGGACGCGTTCTCCTCGTTCACGGCGAGCGCGTACAGGTTCACCCAGTCCATGCCGTACAGGGGGTCGTTGCCGGGCTCCTTGGCCAGCAGCCGCTTGCGCATCTCCGGCGCACGACGCCGCACCTTCAGTCCCCCGGGGAGGGTCTTCTCCTCGCGGGTGCAGCCGTTCTCCACGCACTCCTGCATCACGGACCAGATGTGCAGCAGCTGCTCGCGGGTCTCCTCCGCGGGGCGCCACGAGAGCTCGTTGGCGGCCATCACCTGGGCGATGGACAGGTTCTCGGCCTCGCAGATGGCCAGCAGCTCGTCACCCGTGCTGAACGGGTACTTCACGGGGGTGGTGTCCTCCACGATCTTGTCCGCGCTGCTCTTGGAGTCGTCCACCACGAACCCGCCGCCCACGGAGTAGTAGATGCTCTCGCGGATGACCTCGCCGGCGGCGTCGTAGGCCGTGAAGCTCATGCCGTTGGGGTGGGTGGGCAGGGACTTGCGGCGGTGCATGATGACGTCCTGCGCACGGTCGAACGCGATGGCGTGCGTGCCGTCGAGGCGCAGCTCGCCCTGCTCGCCCGCGAGCGCCACCTTCTCGTCCGCGAGGTCGGTGTCCACGGTCTCCGGGTCCTCACCCATGAGCCCCAGGATCACGGCCTTGTCCGAGCCGTGGCCCCAGCCGGTGGCGCCCAGGGAGCCGAAGAGCTGGGAGTGGACGCGCGTCACGGAGTCCAGCAGGGCGTCGTCGGCCAGGCCCGCCACGAAGAGCCGGGCGGCCCGCATGGGGCCCACGGTGTGGGAGGACGAGGGTCCGATTCCCACCGAGAACAAATCCAGAACACTGAGTGCCACGTCCACATCTCCCCACTGTCGGACTCCGCGGACGGTGCGGATGGGCCACCGGGAGTCGTGTGATCGTGCGCCCCGGGAGGGTCCGCACGGAACGGATCCACGGTACGTGGGACACCTGGGGCGGGCAACCTCCCCAAAGGGGTGTGCGGGGTGCCCGGACGACGCCGCGGCGGCCGGATCTCCCGTGCTCGGCACCTGGACCCCGGCGCAGCGCACGCCTGCTCCGATGCCCGGTTCGCACCGGGGTCTGCACCGAGGTCCGCGAGGTGAGTCCTGCACGAGTGCCCCGCAGGGGCCGCGGGCCGGTCAGAACTCCCAGTCCGCGTCCGTGGTGTCCTCCCCCTTGCCCATCACGTAGCTGGAGCCGGAGCCGCTGAAGAAGTCGTGGTTCTCGTCGCTGCCCGGGGACAGCGCGGCCAGGATCTCGGGGTTCACACGGGTCTGGTCCGCGGAGAATCGCTGGGGGTAGCCCAGGTTCATGAGCGCCTTGTTCGCGTTGTAGCGCACGAACACCGCCACGTCCTCCATGAGCCCGAGGGGTTCGTACAGCTCCCCCGAGTAGCGCATCTCCAGGTCGTAGAGCGTGTCCAGCAGCTCGACCGTGAACCGGTGCATCTCCTCCTGCTCCGCGGGGCTGCGGGTCTCGAGGCCCCGCTGGTACTTGTACCCCGAGTAGTAGCCGTGCACGGCCTTGTCCCGCAGGATCAGCCGGATCATGTCCGCGGTGTTGGTGAGCGTGGCGTGCACGGAGAAGTGCAGCGGCAGGTAGAACCCCGCGTAGAGCAGCAGCGAGGAGAGCAGGGTGGAAGCCACCTTGCGCTTCAGGGGGTCCTCCCCCACGTAGTGCTGCAGCACCTGCGTGCACCGCCGCTGCAGGAGGTCGTTGCCCACGGCCCACTCGTAGGCCGCCTCGATCTCGGGGGTGGAGGCGAGCGTGGAGAACACGGAGGAGTAGGAGCGGGCGTGCACCGACTGCATGAACGCGATGTTCGTGTACACCGCCTCCTCGTGCTCCGTGCGGGCGTCCTGGATCTGGCAGATCTCCCCCACCGTGGCCTGCACGGTGTCCAGCATGGTCAGTCCGGTGAAGACCCGCATGGTGAGCGTGCGTTCCTGTGGGCTCATGCGCTGCCACGCGGGGATGTCGTTGGACAGCGGGACCTTCTCCGGGAGCCAGAAGTTGGCCGTGAGCCGGTTCCACACCTCCAGGTCCTTGCCGTCGGTGATGCGGTTCCAGTTCACCGGGCGCAGCCGCGCGGACGGGTCCTTCCGGTAGGCCGGCGGGGTGATCGCGTGCTGGGGGTACAGGGGTTCGGTGCTCATGCGGGGTCCGTTCTGTGGTGCGGGTGGCGGATACGTGGCGCGCGGGGCGCGTGCGGTGGGTGCGCCGGCCGCGGGAGCGGCGACGAATGCGGGAGGACGACGGCGCCCGCCCACCCGGGACGGAGACGTCACCCGCAAGCGCGGCGCGGTGGCGTCGGGCGCGGAGCGCGGACGGGCCCGACGCCGCGTGGGCGGCAGGGCTGCGTCGTCCTCAGCAGGGGCGTCAGAGTGCGCAGGACACGCAGCCCTCCACGGCGGTGCCCTCCAGGGCGAGCTGGCGCAGCCGGATGTAGTAGAGGGTCTTGATGCCCCGGCGCCAGGCGTGGATCTGGGCGCGGTTGATGTCCCGGGTGGTGGCGGTGTCCCCGAAGAACAGGGTCAGCGAGAGCCCCTGGTCCACGTGCTGCGTGGCGGCGGCGTAGGTGTCGATGATCTTCTCGGGGCCGATCTCGTAGGCGTCCGCGAAGAACTCCAGGTTCTCGTTGGTCATGTGCGGCGCCGGGTAGTAGACCCGCCCGAGCCTGCCCTCCTTGCGGATCTCGATCTTCGCCGGGACCGGGTGGATGGAGGCGGTCGCGTGGTTGATGTAGCTGATGGACCCGGTGGGCGGGACGGCCTGCAGGTACGCGTTGTAGATGCCGTGCTCGCGCACCGAGTCCCGCAGCCGTTCCCAGTCCCGCACGTCCGGCAGGGCGATCCCGGCGTCACGGAACAGCTCCCTCACCCGCTGGGTGGCGGGCTCCCACGGCTCGGCCACGTACTGCTCGAAGTAGCTGCCGTCCGCGTAGGCGCTGCGCTCGAAACCCTCGAACCGCTCCCCTCGCTCGATCGCCAGCCGGTTGGAGGCGCACAGCGCGTGGAACGCCACCGTGCGGAAGTAGGCGTCCGTGAAGTCGATGCCCTCCTCGCTGCCGTAGTGGATCCGCTGGGAGCCCAGGTAGCCGTGCAGGTTCATCTGCCCCAGCCCGATCGCGTGGGACGCCGCGTTGCCCGCCGCCACCGAGGGCACCGCGGCCACGTCCGTCTGCTCGGACACGCTGCTCAGCGCCCGCACGGCCGTCTCCACCGTGGCCCCGAGGTCCGGGGAGGCCATGGCGTGGGCGATGTTGAGGGAGCCCAGGTTGCAGGAGACGTCGTGGCCCACGCGTGTGTAGCCCAGTGCGGCGTCGTACTCCGAGGCCGTGTTCACCTGCAGGATCTCGGAGCACAGGTTGGACATGTTCACGTGGCCGTCCAGGGGGTTCGCGCGGTTCACGGTGTCCTCGAACAGCACGTAGGGGTACCCGGACTCGAACTGCAGCTCCGCCAGCGTCTTGAAGAACTCGCGGGCGCTGATGGTGGTGGAGCGGATGCGGGGGTTGGCCACGAACTCCTCGTAGTGCTCGCTCACGGACTGGTCCGACAGCGGCACACCCGTCTCCCGCAGCACGTCGTAGGGGCTGAACAGGTGCATCTCCCGGTTCTGCTTGGCGAGCTCGAACGTGACGTCCGGAACCACCACGCCCAGGGAAAGGGTCTTGATCCGAACCTTCTCGTCCGCGTTCTCCCGCTTGGTGTCCAGGAAGGCCATGATGTCCGGGTGGTGGGCGTGCAGGTACACCGCCCCGGCCCCCTGCCGCGCGCCCAGCTGGTTGGCGTAGGAGAAGGAGTCCTCCAGGATCTTCATCACCGGCACCACCCCGGAGGCCTGGTGCTGCACCTTCTTGATGGGCGCCCCGGCCTCCCGCAGGTTGCTCAGCAGCAGGGCGACGCCGCCGCCCCGCTTGGAGAGCTGCAGGGCCGAGTTCACGCCGCGCCCGATCGACTCCAGGTTGTCCTCCACGCGCAGCAGGAAGCACGAGACCAGCTCACCCCGCTGCGCCTTGCCCGCGTTGAGGAACGTGGGCGTGGCCGGCTGGAACCGCCCCGAGACCACCTCGTCCGCGATCCGCGCCGCGAGGGCTGGGTCCCCGCGGCCCAGGAACAGGGCCGTGGTGGCCACCCGCTGCTCGAAGTCCTCCAGGTACTCGGCGCCGTCGAAGCTCGTCAGGGCGTAGGACGTGTAAAACTTGAACGCCCCCAGGAACGTGTGGAACCGGTGCCCGGCCCGGCTCACGCGCTCGTGCAGCCGCACCACGAAGCCCGGCTCGTAGGCCCGCAGGAAGTCCTCCTCGTAGTACTCGTGGCGGATCAGCCACTCCAGCCGGTCCCACACGGAGTCGAAGTACCGCCTGCGGGGTGCCACGTGCTGGGACAGGTACGCCGCCACCGCCTCTCGGTCCTTCTCGAACTGGATGGAGCCGTCCGGGGCGAACAGGTTCAGCTGCGCGTTCAGAGCGTGGTGGTCCTGGCGTTCGCCGATCCCCCGGGGTGCGGGCTGTGCTGACAGGGGTGGTGCGGTGGTGCTCACGCGGTGTCCTTCCGGTGGGTGGGTGCGGGTGGCTGCGCGGACCAGAACTCGCGCAGTCCCTCGGTGACCCGGGCGACGTCCCGGTCCGTGCCGAGCAGCTCGAAGCGGTACAGCTCCGGCACGCGGCACTTCGCGGAGACAATGGGCCCGGCAATGCAGTAGTGCTCGCCGAAATTGGTGTTGCCGGAGGTGATGACCCCCCGGATCAGGGACCGGTTCACGGGGTCGTTGAGGAAGTGGACGACCTGCTTGGGGACCGCCCCGGCGCGCTCTCCGCCGCCGTAGGTGGGCAGCACCAGCACGTAGGGCCGGGCCACCCGGATCATGCCGTCCACGCCGGGGCGCAGGGGGATGCGCACGGCTACCCGGTCCAGCCGCTCCACGAATCGGCGGGTGTTCTCGGAGACGCTGGAGAAATAGACCAGGTCCGGTGAGCTGTGGGGATCGAGGTCCTGGAATTGCAGGGGGCCGCTGCGGGTCCCCGCACTGACCGCACTCATCTCGCCATCACGTCTTCCTGTCCGCTCACGGCCGTAGCACTACATGTAGTGCTACGGCTCCGTTGTGCCTACTACATCTAGTAGTAGCACGCCGAGTCTCACCGTGGTACGTACAGACGTAAAAATTATTACGTGATAACGAACACTGCAGCACGCGGAAACTTTGAGCCCCACTAAGCATGAGCATTGGCAAATACTTCACGGCGGAGCTGCGCAGGAAAACAATGGCCGAACGGCCAACAGAACTGGCCGTTCGGCCATTGTTTTCCCGATAACGATCGGATTACGGTGATATGGCACTCGCTGACCCGTCCCTGACCTGCGGTGATGGTCGTCCAACGGTGGCAGGGAGCGCATTCTGTACCCGCCGGACCCGTGGCACTGCCCCCGGGACCAGCGTGTCCTTGTCAGCAACGGCATTCCCGGCATGTCCGCCGGGTGTCCCACGAACCTGATCGAAGGTCCTCCCATGCACAAGAAGAACGCGATTCTCGCCACCGCCGCCGCGGCCGCCGTGGCCCTCGGCACCGTCTCCCCCGGCGTGGCCGCCCCGCCCGCGGCGACCACCGTGGACGCCACCAACCAGCAGGCCCAGGTCCTGGACGTGACCGGCGGCGAGTACGTGGTCATGCTGGAGCTGCCCACCATCGACTCCAAGATGCCCAAGGGCATGGCCGGCGCGGCGGGCAAGAACGCCGTGGCCAGCACCACCGAGAAGCAGGTGGACAAGTGGCAGTCCAAGGGTGTGAAGGTCAAGCAGGAGTTCAAGAGCATCGGCGGGTTCACCGCCGACCTGACCCCCGCCCAGGTCAAGGCCCTGGACGCTGACCCCGCCGTGGCCGTGGTGGAGAAGAACAAGACCGTCCGCGCCAGCGCCACGCAGTCCGGCGCCACGTGGGGCCTGGACCGCTCCGACCAGAAGGACCTGCCCCTCAACGGAACGTACTCCTACAACGCCACCGGCGCGGGCGTCACCGCCTTCATCATCGACACCGGCGTGCGCGCCTCCCACTCCGAGTTCCGGGGCCGCATCGACCCGGGTGTCACGGCCGTGGACGACGGCCGCGGCAGCAGCGACTGCAACGGTCACGGCACGCACGTGGCCGGCACCACCGCGGGCTCCCGGTACGGCGTGGCCAAGGGCGCGGACGTGGTCCCCGTGCGTGTGCTCGGCTGTGACGGCACGGGCTCCACCGCGGGCATCGTGGCCGGCATGGACTGGGTCTCCTCCAACGCGAACGGGCCCTCCGTGGCGAACATGAGCCTGGGCGGAGACGTCTCCGCCGCCATGGACAACGCGATCGCGCGGATGTCCCGCGCCGGGGTGGTTCCGCTCGTGGCCGCGGGCAACGACTACGCCAACGCCTGCTACTACTCCCCGGCGCGCGCCTCCTCGGCGATCACCGTGGGCTCCACGGACCGCTGGGACCAGCTCTCGGAGTTCTCCAACTGGGGCTCGTGCGTGGACATCCTGGCCCCCGGCACGGACATCACCTCCGCGTGGCCCTCCAGCGACTCGGGGACCAACACGATCTCCGGCACCTCCATGGCCACGCCCCACGTGGCCGGTGCCGCGGCCCTGTACCTGCAGCAGCACCCCAACGCGAGCGTCTCCGAGGTGGAGCGCGCACTCAAGAACACCGCGACCCCCCGCACCATCGACTACGTCAACGGCTCGCCCAACCTGATGCTGAACACCTCGGCACTCACCGGCAGCCGCTGATCCGCCCTCCCGCGGCACCCGGTCTCAGACCGCCGGGTGACCCGTGAGGTCCTGCGGCGCGGCACGCGGGAGTTCGTCCAACGCCCCGCCACCGCGCCCACGGAGAAGGCCCACCCCGCTCGGGGTGGGCCTTCTCCGTGCTCCGGGTTCTCACGCGCCAACACCCCGCGCTCCTTGTGCCACCGTCCGGTGCGCTGGCCACCCGGCGGACGACGACGCCGCGGTACCCGGTCCCTGCCTCACCCTGCCGCGCGGAGGGCCTGCTCCAGGGCGTCCGCGGCGCGGATCAGACCCAGGTGGCTGAACGCCTGGGGGAAGTTGCCCGCGAGACGGTGCTGAGCGACGTCGTACTCCTCGGAGAGCAGCCCGAGGTCCGAGGCGAAGCCCGCAGTGGTGCGCATGAGCTCCCGTGCGTCCTCCAGGCGGCCCGAGCGCGCGTACTGCTCCACGAGCCAGAAGGTGCAGATCACGAACGGGTACTCGTGGCCGGAGAGCCCGTCCATGGACTCCCCGCCACCGGTGGTGCGGTAGCGGCGCAGCTGGCCGTGCTCGTCCTGCAGATCCTGCTCGATCCGCGCCACGGTGCGCAGCATGGCGGGGTGGTCGGGCTCGATGAACCCGGTCTGCGGCAGCTGCAGCAGGGAGGCGTCCACCTCGCGGTTGGCGTAGGTCTGGGTGAAGATCCCCAGCTCCTCGTCGTAGCCCTTCTCCCAGATCTCCCGGTGCAGCTCGTCCCGCAGCCGGGTCCAGCGCTCCACGTCCCCGGTGAGTCCGTGCTCCTTCACCGCCCGCAGGCCCTCGTTGAACGCGGCCCACATCATCACGCGCCCGTGCGTGAAGAAGTGGGGCTCGCCGCGCATCTCCCAGATCCCGTTGTCGGGGGTGTCCATGCGCAGCTCGCAGAAGGACATGAGGTTGCACTGCAGGCCCCACGAGTAGTCGTTCTCCTCCTGCCCGGCGTCCCGCAGGGTGGCCAGCGCCATCATCACCTCACCGGCCACGTCCGCCTGGTACTGCCCCTCCGCGCCGTTGCCGATCCGCACCGGGCGGGAGTCCTCGTAGCCTCCCAGGTGGTCCAGCTCGCGCTCGGTGAGGTTGCGGCGGCCGTCCACCCCGTAGAGGATCTGCAGCTGGTCCGGGTTGCCGGCCACGGCGCGCAGCAGCCAGTCCCGCCACAGCAGCGCACCGTGCTGGTGACCGCGCTGCACGAGGGCGCTGATGGTCAGTGCGGCGTCCCGCAGCCACGTGTAGCGGTAGTCCCAGTTGCGGGATCCGCCGAACTCCTCGGGCAGCCCCGCCGTGGGGGCCGCCACGATCCCGCCGGTCTCCGAGTGGGTCAGGGCGCGCAGCACCAGCAGGGAGCGCTTGACGATCTCGTGGTACTCGCCGTCGCAGTCCACTGCGGAGGCCCAGTCCTCCCAGAACTCGTGCGTGACCTGCTGCGCACGCTCCGGGTCCGCGGGGACCAGCAACTCGCGGTAGGACTCGCTCCAGGTGAGCACCCAGTCCAGCTGCTCCCCGGCGTCCAGGCAAAAGGTGCCGCGGTGGCCGCGACGCAGCCCCTCGAGAACCCGGATGTCTGCGCCGGGGCCGTGGGCGGCGTCGTGGTCCACGGCCACGTCCTGGCCGTCCCGGCCCAGCTGGTAGGGCTCCAGGGGCGGGCCCGTCAGAAGGAGCGCATCCGGACCGGCGACCGCGAGCAGCCCCTGCCCGGAGCAGTCCTCCGCCCGGGCCTGGTGGGCGGCGTCGCGGACGCGCTCCCGGAAGTGGCGGTACCACCGCGGGGCGCGCCCGGTGCTGACGTGCTCTCCGTCCGCGCCCACGTGGGAATCGGAGGCGGTCTCCTCCCCCGGAGCGCGCTGCTGACGCTGATCGGGTGAGTGCGAAGCACCAACGGGGTGTGGACCGGTGGGTGTGTGACCCGCGGACTCTCCCGGGGCGGCCTCGGGGGACAGGTCCACGTGGCGGACCCACGGGGTGATCTTCCCGTAGTCGAAGCGGAAGCGGAGATCGTGCGCCACCTCCACCGTGCCCTCCAGGCACTTCACGCGGCGCACCAGGTCCGCGTGGTCGTCACTGGGCGGGAGGAAATCGGTCACGAGCACCCGGCCCGTGGGAGTCTTCCACTCCGTCTCCAGGATGAACGTGTTGGGCACGTAGCTGCGGGAGACCACTTCACCGTCCACGGCGCTGAGCTTCCAGCGCCCGTTGTCCTCATCCCCGAGCAGTGCGCAGAACACGGCGGGGGAGTCGAAACGCGGGAAGCACAGCCAGTCGATGCTCCCCTCCCGGGAGACCAGGGGTCCCGTGTGCAGATCGGCCAGCAGGGCGTAGTCCTCCAAGGGGGTGCTCATGAGCGACATTGAAGCACCGGTGCCTGAGGGCACCGTCAACGGCAGGTGAGGGCTGTCAGGCAACACCCCCTCGCGGGGGCTGGCTCGGCCCTGAGCTTGCGGTGACGACGCCGCCCCGGTGGCGCCCCCGTCTCCGACGACTTGTAAACCTCGCGGGCGCTCGATACGTTCTCACCCCCAAGGCCAATCACGGCACCATCGAGGAGGCATCCCGCATGGCCATCTACTCGAACCGCTGCCGGGAGAACGTCGGTGACGGCCGTTGCCAGCTGCTTTTGCGGAGAATCGGGGAGGCATGAATCACAACAGGCCCTTGGTGCTGCTCATCGCAGGTCTCTCTGTGTGCGCGGCCCTGACAGTGCTGATGATTCCCGCACTGCTCTCGGGAGACCTGCCAGTCCCCGTCTGGATTTTCTGGGTTCTCGTGGGGATGTCAGCAGCGTGTGCTGCGGGGATCATCGTGAATCGCCACAGGGGCACCTGAGCGCTGACCGCGCCAGTAGTTCTGGCACTCCAGTGCGCCGGGCCGTGAGCGGGCCCGCAGTCCGCGCACCGCCCC